>JAJAZK010000324.1 GCA_026785765.1 Rhodoferax sp.
GACCTTCCGGTGTGGGAGAACGCGGTCTCCGAGCGGCTGCGCAGCCGCTTGTTCTCGCGCGCGTGGTGGGTGCGCAGGCGCGCGGCCCAGGCCTACGCGCAAAGCGTGGTCCGGGCATTCGATGTGCGCGGCGGCGGGCCGATCTCGCCAGCACGTGCGCTTTCGGGTGGCAATATGCAAAAGCTCATTTTGGGTCGGGCCCTGCTGCACCCGCAAAGCACGGACGCCGCTGCCGTCACGCCAAGACTCATCGTCGCGCACCAGCCGACCTGGGGGCTGGACATTGGCGCCGTGGCCTACGTGCAGCGCCAACTGATTCGTGCCCGGGATGCAGGCGCGGCCGTACTGCTGATCTCGGACGACCTCGACGAAGTGATGACCCTGGGCGACCGCGTCGCCGTGATGCACGCCGGGCATTTAAGCGAGGCACGTCCGGCCGCGGCATGGACACGCGAGGCTATCGGGCTGGCCATGGCAGGAGCGGCATGATGCAGTGCGCGCCAGACACTCCTGGCGGAGTGATGCCATGAGGCTGGAGAAGCGCGCTGCCGCTTCCGCCTGGGCCATGCTGCTGGCGCCGATTGGCGCGCTGGTCTTCACCCTGCTCGTGAGCGCCCTGCTGGTGCTGTGGGCCGGTGCCCCGGTGGGACGCACCTACGGCCTGCTCGCCCAGGGCGCGTTTGGCTCAATGTTCGCCATCAGCGAGACCCTTACCCGAGCCATACCCCTGATGCTCACCGGGCTGGCCGCTACGGTGGCATTCAAGGCGCGGCTTTTCAATATCGGCGCCGAAGGCCAGCTCTACGCCGGTGCGCTGGCGGCGGTGGCAGTTGGCGGCCTGCATGGAGGGAGCGGGTTTGACCTGCCGCTGCCACTGCTATTTGTGTTGATGATGCTGGCCGCTGCTGCGGCCGGCGCCCTGCTGCTGCTCGGCCCGGCGCTGCTAAAGGTACGCCTGGGGGTGGACGAGGTCGTCACCACGCTGCTGTTGAACTTCATCGTGCTACTGCTGGTCTCGCTCATGCTCGACGGCCCGATGAAGGACCCCACCGCGATGGGCTGGCCGCAAAGCGTGGCCCTGGTCGGCGAACTCGAGTTGTCCAAACTGATCCCGCAGACGCGGGTGCACAGCGGGCTGCTGTGGGCCTGCGCACTCGCGATTGGGTTGTGGGCGCTGCTTAAATACACAGTGCTGGGCTTCGACATCCGTGCCGTCGGTGCCAACCCTCGTGCAGCGGTATTCGCCGGCGTGCCGGTAACCCGCACCGTGGTCCTGGTGGCGCTACTCTCCGGTGCGCTGGCCGGGCTGGCTGGCGCGATCGAGGTCGCCGGACGTACCAGCTATGTCACGCTGGACATGTCGCCAGGGTACGGCTACAGCGGCATCGTAATCGCCATGCTGGCCGCCCTGCATCCGCTGGGCGTGATCGCGGCCAGCGTATTTGTTGCCGGCGTGCTCGTCGGGGCCGACAGCATGAGCCGTGCCATCGGCGTGCCGACGTATATCGCTGACGTGATCGTCGCTGCGTCGCTGCTGGCCGTGCTGGTGGCGACCCTGCTGACACAGTACCGGGTGCGATGGAAATGAGCGATTTCATCGAGATTCTGTCCAACCAGTCGTTCTGGGTCGCGGTGCTGCGTATCGCCACTCCGCTCATCCTGGGCACGCTGGGCGTGCTGTTGTGCGAGCGCGCCGGCGTGCTCAACCTGGGTATCGAGGGCATCATGGTGGCAGGCGCCTTTGTGGGCTGGCTGGCTGTTTATGCTGGCGCGCCATTATGGGTGGGCGTGGCTGCGGCCGCCGGTGTAGGCGCAATGTTCGGCCTTTTGCATGCCTTGCTGACGGTCGGACTGGCGCTGTCGCAGCACGTGTCGGGCCTGGGTGTCACGCTGCTGGCCACGTCGCTGAGTTATTTCGGCTATCGCGTGAGTTTTCCCAAGGTCACGACGCCACCGACGATCACGCCGTTCGCCGCAATGGACTGGATCGCCCTGCCGGTGCTGGCACAGCAGACAGCACTCACGCTGCTGGCGCTACTGCTGGTACCTGCCCTGGCCTACCTGCTGTACCGCACGCCACTTGGTCTGGCCGTGCGCATGGTGGGCGAGAACCCGCAAGCAGCCGAAGGCCAGGGCGTTTCGGTCGCCGCCACCCGTACCCTGGCCATCGTGGCTGGTTCGGCCCTGATGGGCGTGGCCGGCTCCTTTCTCACGCTCTCGGCCTTCAACGCGTTCTTTTTCAACATGGTCAACGGGCGCGGCTGGATCTGCGTCGCACTCGTGGTGTTCGCATCCTGGCGTCCGGGCAAAGCGCTCCTGGGGGCGCTGCTGTTCGCGTTCTTTGACGCCCTGCAACTGCGCCTGCAGCAGTCCGGCGATGGCGCGCTGCCCTACCAGATCTACCTCATGTTGCCTTATGTGCTCTCCATCGTCGCGCTGATTGTGGTGGCGCGCAAGGCGAGTTATCCGCAGGCCCTGATGAAGCCCTACCGCAAGGGCGAGCGCTGAACGGCGCGCCCTAGAATCGCCCCTGGTCCGATTTCATGCCCTACTCCCGAACCTTCCCGCTGCTGTCCCCATGAGCGTCGCATCCGCACCCCCGGCATCTGCGAGCCTCGCGGTCGAGGTCCGAAACGCCTCGCTGATCTACAACCCGGACGCAGCACCAGTACATGCGCTGGCGAACATCGACCTGGCGGTCAAGCCGGGCGAGTTCGTCTCGCTGATCGGCCCCTCGGGTTGCGGCAAGACCACGCTGCTGCGGGTGATTGCCGACCTGGAGCACATCACCTCGGGCTCGGTGCTGGTCAACGGTGTGTCGCCGCACGACGCGCGGCTGGCGCGCGCGTACGGTTACGTGTTCCAGGCGCCAGCGCTGTTTCCGTGGCGTACGGTGCTTGGCAATGTGATGTTGCCGTTGCAGATTCAGGACAAGACGGCGGCGCAGTGCAAGTCCATCGCGCTGGAGCAACTGGCTCGCGTCGGGCTGACCGGCTTCGAGGGCAAATACCCCTGGCAGTTGTCGGGCGGCATGCAACAGCGGGTGTCGATTGCGCGCGCCCTGTCGTTCGAGCCGCGCATCCTGATGATGGACGAACCGTTTGGCGCGCTCGACGAAATCACGCGCGACCGGCTCAACGAACAGTTGCAGCAGTTGTGGCACCGCGAACGGCGCACCGTGGTGTTCGTGACGCATTCGATCGCCGAAGCGGTCTACCTGTCGACCCGCATCGTGGTGATGTCGCCGCGCCCGGGGCGCATTGTGCGGGTGATCGATTCCACCCTCCCCGACGAACGCCACCTCGGCCTGCGCGACTCGCCGGAGTTCGTCGCCGTGGCGCACGCGGTTCGCGAGGCATTGGCCGATGGCCACCACGACTAGCGCACCTTCACTGGGCGTGTCGGCCCGGCTCACGCAACAGGTGCTGCCAATTGGCGCGATCCTGTTAACGGTGCTGGTGTTGTGGTACCTGCTGGCGGTGTACCTGAACGCCCCGGGCGCCATCGAGCGGGTATTGGCACCCCAAGGCGCCTGGAGCTGGACCGATCTCGTGCGCGTAACCATGGCCATGCAGCGCCCGGTGCTGCCGGCGCCGCATGAAGTAGCGCTGGACCTGTGGAGCAGCATCACCGGCTGGCCGCTGAACTCGCCGCGCAACCTGCTCTACCACGTGGCCGTGACCGGCCACAGCACGCTGGTCGGTTTTGCCATGGGCACCGTGCTCGGGCTGGTGCTGTCGGTGTGTATCGTGCATTCGCGCACGCTGGACCGCGCCCTGCTGCCCTGGATCGTGGCCTCGCAGTCGGTGCCGGTACTGGCGATTGCGCCCATCGTGCTGGTGATACTGGGCAGCTTCGGCCTGGCCGGGGTGGCGCCCAAGGCCGTGATTGCGATGTACCTGTGCTTTTTCCCGGTCACCGTGGCCATGGTGCAGGGCCTGCGTTCGCCGCAGGTGATAGAAACCGAGATGCTGCACACCTATGCTGCGTCGCGCTGGCAGGCGTTATGGATGCTGCGCCTGCCGGCCGCCTTGCCGTTCCTGTTTCCGGCGCTGCGGGTGGGTATCGCGGCCGGACTGGTGGGCGCCATGGTGGCCGAGTTGCCAACCGGTGCCCAGGCCGGCCTGGGTGCGCGCCTGTTGACCGGCTCTTACTACGGCCAGACGGTGCAGATCTGGTCTGCTTTGGTGATGTCGGCGCTGCTGGGCCTGACCCTGACCGCGGCCATGGCCGGTATCGAGCGGCTTGTAATGCGCAACCGGAGGCAGGCATGAGGCGCCGGGAGGCTGACAAGGCGAATGCCAACGCAGCACGCAGCGCGGAGGTGCGCCAAATGAGCACGGCATCGGGTCGCCTAAGGCGCGCTTGCACTGCGGCCCCCACGGCGGAGGTCAGCCGATGAGTGGCATCGCGCCCGCGCGCCAAGCAGATCGTGGCGGCGCCACGCTGGGTCTGATCCTGGGCTCGGTGTTGCTGGCGGCCCTGTTCATGGCATCGCCCCTGGCCAGCGGCGAGACAGAGATACGGGCATCATTCTGGCTCGCCAGCGGCGCACTCGGCCTGCTCGCCCTGACCAGTATCCGGCGTCTGGCGGCGATCGAGCGGCACCCGATCTATGCCAGTCTGACCGCCGCGCTGTTTGGCATCTGGGTGCTTTACTTCTGGCAATTGTTCACGGTAGCGCTCGAAGTACCGCGGGTGTTATTGCCCTCTCCCTGGCTGATCATGGTTTCTCTGTTCGACAACCTGCAGCGATTGGGCAATGACTTCCACCAGACCGTGGTCAAGGCCGTGCTGGTGGGCTGGGCTTTGGGTTCGGCCCTGGGTTTCGCGGTGGCCGTCGCCATCGACCGGCTGCCGTTCCTGCAACGTGGCCTGCTGCCGGTCGCCTCTCTGACCAGCACCATTCCCCTGGTTGGCGTGGCTCCTATCATGGTGATGTGGTTTGGCTTTGACTGGCCATCCAAGGCGGCCGTGGTAGTGCTGATGACCTTTTTTCCGATGCTGGTGTCCACCCTGGCCGGCTTGCAGGCATCAAACCGGCTGGAGCGCGAATTGATGCACAGTTATGCGGCAAGTTACGGCCGTACGCTGTGGTCGCTTCGGCTGCCTGCTGCCCTGCCGTTCATGATTGGTGCGCTCAAGGTGAACGCCACGCTGGCGCTGATCGGCGCCATCGTGGCCGAGTTTTTCGGCTCACCGACCTCCGGCCTGGGGTTCCGGATCTCCACCGAAGCGACCAAGATGAACATGACGCTGGTCTGGGCCGCAGTGGTGGTGGCGGCCATTACCGGCTCGGTGGCATACGCCTTGCTTGTAGCACTGGAGCGCCGCGCCGCCTTCTGGCACCCGTCGGTGCGTGGAAAGAAGTAGGTCTGCCCGGACACAGCGTGGGACATACAGGTTTCTACCAGTTGTCGCTGACGGTCCCCGGGCTTACCCTTCGCGGGTTGGTTCAATTTGTTGGTTCTTTATTCAAGGAGATTTCATGATCAGATGTTCCGCATTCACCAAAACCGTGCTTGCTGCGGTGGTTGCGCTGGGCGGCTTTGCCGCGCAGGCACAAGAGAAAGTCACGGTGCAGCTCAAGTGGTTGCCACAGGCGCAGTTTGCCGGCTATTACGTGGCGCAGGCCAAGGGTTATTACAAAGCCGAGGGCCTGGACGTGACGATCAAACCGGGCGGGCCGGACATCTCGCCAGTGCAGGTGATTGCCGGCAAGGGCGCAGACGTAGTCGTTAACTGGATGCCCGACGCCCTGGCGGCGCGTGAAGCCGGTGTGCCACTGGTCAACATCGCGCAGGTGTTCAACAAGTCCGGCCTGATGCTCACCTGCAAGAAGTCCAGCGGTGTCACCAAGCCAGCCGACCTCAAGGGCAAGACCCTGGGTGTCTGGTTCGGCGGCAACGAGTACCCGTTCCTTAACTGGATGGCCAAACTGAACCTGAAACCTGACACGGACATCAAGGTGCTCAAGCAGGGCTTCAACGTGGATCCGCTGCTGCAGAACCAGGCGGCCTGCATCTCGACCATGATCTACAACGAATACTGGCAGGTGGTCGATGCCGGCGTGAAGGAGGCGGACCTGATCACCTTCTTCTACGAAGAGCAGGGTGTGGCGTCGCTGGAAGACGGCCTGTACGTACTGGAGTCCAATCTGAAAGACCCGGCCTTTGTAAAACGCATGGCCAAGTTCCTGAAAGCCACCTTCAAGGGCTGGAACGACGCGGTCAAGAACCCGACCGAAGCCGCACAAATAGTGGTCAAGGCCGACACCTCCGGCAGCGCCAAAGAGTCCGTGCAGAAACGCCAGATGGAAAACGTCGCCAAACTCATCAGCACTGCAGGTACGCCAAAAATGGGTTACCTGGAGCCCGCCGCCTATGAGCGCACCGTCAAGGTGCTGCTCTCCAGCGGCAGCTCGCCGGTGATCAAGAAGGACCCGGGCAAGGCTGGGTATTCGCACGCGGTTTGGGAAGAGGCCAAGTAAGGTCCCCATCCACCGGAGCTCATTCCCGTTTCACAAGGCCCCACCCGCATCCGTGGCTGGGGCCTTTTCTTATGGGGACCATCTATGCCTTTTCGCACCCTTGACGTCACCGAACACCTGTACCAGTACGTGCTCGACCACTCAACACGTGGGCACCCGGCCCAGAC
>JAJAZK010000325.1 GCA_026785765.1 Rhodoferax sp.
CTGCTCGACAGTTGCATGACCGGCATGGGCAGCCGCCTGCTGCGCCACTGGATGCTGGAGCCGCGCCGCGACCGCAGCGTGGCAGCTACCCGTCTGCGGGCAATCGCCGCCCTGCGCGACGGGCCCTGCAACACGCTGCGCGACCAGATCCACGGATGTACCGACATCGAGCGCGTGACCGCGCGCATCGCGCTGCGCCAGGTACGCCCACGTGAATTGGTTGCGTTGCGTATTACCCTGGCCAAGGTGGCGCAGCTCGGACCGCTGCTACAGGGCCAGGGCGACGAATTGGGGCTGCTGGCGCGGCAGTTACAAGCGCCACCAGGAAGTGGAGAACTGGTGGCACAGGCGTTGCAGGAAGACCCGGCGGCGCTGGTGCGCGACGGTGGTGTCATCGCCAGCGGTTTTGATGCCGAGCTCGACGAGTTGCGTGCCATCCAGGACAACTGTGACGGCTTCCTGCTGGAGCTGGAGCAACGCGAACGCGCACGCACCGGTATTGCGAATCTGCGCGTGCAGTTCAACAAGGTGCATGGCTTCTATATTGAGGTCACGCAGGGGCAGGCCGACAAGGTCCCCGCCGACTACCGGCGCCGCCAAACCCTGAAGAATGCCGAACGCTTCATCACCCCCGAGCTGAAGGCCTTCGAGGACAAAGCGCTGAGCGCACAGGAACGCGCCCTGGCACGCGAAAAAGGGCTGTACGAGCGCCTGCTCGACGGCCTGCAGGACCACGTCGGCGGCCTGACCAAAGTGGCACAGGCACTGGCCACGCTGGACGCCCTGTGTGCCCTGGCCGAACGCTCGCTCACGCTGGGCTGGTGCGCGCCGCAGTTTGTGGGTGAGCCCTGTATCGAGATCCGTGCTGGCCGCCATCCGGTGGTGCAGGCGCGCCTCGCGCAAACCAGCAGCGGCAACTTCATCGCCAACCACACCGATCTGCAGACGCGGCAACGCATGCAGATCATCACCGGCCCCAATATGGGCGGCAAGTCCACCTACATGCGCCAGGTGGCGATCATCGTGCTGCTTGCCAGCATGGGCAGTTATGTGCCAGCCGACAGTTGCCGGCTCGGACCCATCGACGCCATCCATACCCGCATTGGTGCGGCCGACGACCTGGCCAACGCGCAGTCCACCTTCATGATGGAGATGACCGAAGCGGCCCAAATCCTGCACAGTGCCACGCCACGTTCGCTGGTGCTGATGGACGAGGTAGGCCGCGGCACCTCCACCTTCGACGGGCTGGCGCTGGCCTCTGCCATCGCCACCCAATTGCACAACAAGGCGCAGGCCTTCACCCTGTTTGCCACGCACTATTTTGAGCTCACCGAGTTCCCGGCCACCCACCATGGTGCCGTCAACGTGCATGTAGCGGCGGCCGAATCGGGCCGCGACATCGTGTTCCTGCACGAAGTACAAAGTGGTCCGGCCAGCCGCAGTTATGGCATTCAGGTGGCGCGTCTGGCCGGTATGCCTGCAGCCGTGCTGAAGCACGCGCAACACGCGCTGGACGCGCTGGAGCACAGCGCCAGCAGCAGCCGGGCGCAGGTGGATCTGTTTGCGCCGCCGCCAACACCGCCGCAGGCCATGCCCAGCGCGCTGGAGTCGGCGCTGGCGGCGCTGAACCCGGATGCAATGAGCCCGCGCGATGCGCTGGATGCTTTGTACGAGTTGAAGAAATTGGGCGCAGCAAGTTAAGGTTGCGCTGCATCCCTCGCGGCCGGACCATGGCGCTGGGCCGCGCGAGACCCGACCGCGCCTGCATGTCCCGGCAGCGGCTCCTACTTGTCGGGTGGCGCTGGTGGCTGTGCCGGTCGTTGTGACGGATCCAGCGCCAACGCGGCCTTGATCAGCAAATGTGCCGACACCGGCGCCGTCAGGAACAGGAACACGGTGACCAGCAACTCGTGCACGCTGATGTTGCCGCGCTCGAAGCTGAAGTACAGGGCCGACGCAATCAGCACACAACCCACCCCCAGTGTGGTGGCCTTGGTCGGGCCGTGCAGGCGCTTGTAGAAGTCCCCCAGCTTGGCCAGACCCCAGGAGCCCACCAGCGCAAACACCGTACCCAGCAGCACCAGGACTGCAAGCAGCAAGTCAAGCCAGAGCGGGAGCGAGGACAGAGCCGGATTCATGCCATTTCACTCCACGATGTCGCCACGCAGCAGGTACTTGGTCAGCACCACCGTGCCGACAAAACCCAGCATGGCGATCAGCAGCGCCGCCTCAAAATACACGTCGCTGCCAAACCACAAACCGAGCAATACCAACAAGGCCAGCGTATTGATGTACAAGGTGTCGAGCGCCAGGATCCGGTCCGGCAGGTCCGGGCCGCGCAACAAACGCCAGGCATTGAGCAACAAGGCGACGGCAAAAGCCCCGATCGCCCAAGGTAGCAGATTGCCCAGCAGGTTCATTCGAATATCTCCAGCAGCGCGAGTTCGTAACGCGTGTGAATCGACTGCAGCAGTGCCGCCTCATCGTCGATATTGAAAGCATGCACCAGCAAATGGCGCTGGTCTGGCGACAACTCCGCCGACAGGGTGCCCGGCGTCATGGTGATGATGCCTGCCAAAGCGACGATGGCGTGGGGATCGCGCAGCGTCAGCGCGAACCAGACAAAACCTGGGCGGATATCACGCTCACGGCCCACGATCAGCCGTGCCACCGCGATGTTCGACACGACGATGTCCCACAGCACGACCAGAGCCAGGCGCGCTGCCACCCACGGTCGGCGCAGGGTCGGGCGGGGGCCGGACACGGCATCGGTCAACAGCGCAATGGACACACCCAGCAACAAACCCAGCAGCAGTTGCCCAAGCGACGCCGACTGGTTCAAAAGCAACCAGGTGGCCGTGAGCACTAGCGTCAGCGCCGGCGCGGGTAACAATCTGCGGACCCAACGCTTCATCGGAGCACCTTCCTACCGCGGCTCATTGACGAACCTCCGCCCTGCGGGCTGCGGTGGAATGCGCCTTGGGAGCGGCCCGGCGGCTCATTGACGAACCTCCGCCCTGCGGGCTGCGGTGCTATTCGCCTTGGGAGCGGCCCGGCGGCTCATTGACGAACCTCCGC
>JAJAZK010000326.1 GCA_026785765.1 Rhodoferax sp.
GGAACGCATCGACCGCAGTGAGCGGCGCAGCATCGACTTCCTGGTTGCCGTCAACCAGATGCTGCACAAGGACATTCGCTACCTGATCCGCATGGAGCCGGGGGTGCAGACGCCAGAGGAAACACTTACCTTGCGCGCGGGCTCCTGCCGCGATTCCGCCTGGCTGCTGGTGCAACTGTTGCGCCATTGTGGTCTGGCCGCGCGCTTCGTGTCCGGTTACCTGATCCAGTTGGCACCCGACGTGAAGGCACTCGATGGCCCGAGCGGTACCGAGGTCGACTTCACCGACCTGCATGCCTGGTGCGAGGTCTATCTGCCGGGTGCCGGCTGGGTCGGCCTCGACGCCACCTCCGGCCTGCTGGCTGGCGAAGGGCACATTCCGCTGGCCTGTACGCCCCAACCGTCAGGCGCCGCACCGATCGAGGGTGGGGTCGACACAGCCGAGGTTGAGTTCCACCATGCAATGAAGGTGACGCGCGTGTACGAATCGCCACGTGTCACCAAGCCCTACACCGATGCGCAATGGTCGGACATCATGCAGCTCGGGGCAGCCGTGGACCGGCAACTGGTCGCGCAGGATGTGCGCCTGACGATGGGTGGGGAGCCCACCTTCGTGGCGGTCGGCGACCGGGATGCTGCGGAATGGAATACGGATGCCCTGGGCCCGACGAAACGCGGCTTTGCAGCCGAACTCGTACATAAACTGCGTGCGCAATATGGGCAGGGCGGATTTCTGCATTTCGGCCAGGGGAAGTGGTACCCGGGCGAACAGTTGCCGCGCTGGGCACTGAACATCTATTGGCGCGCCGACGGCGAACCGGCATGGCGCAATCCGGCTTTGTTTGCCGACGAACGTGTACCTACCCAGTACACCAGCCGCGATGCGCAACGTTTCATCATGGGCCTGACCGAAAGGCTCGGTATCTCCGGGAAATTCATCCAGCCGGCGTTCGAGGACGTCTGGTATTACCTGTGGCGCGAGCGGCGCTTGCCGGTCAACGTGGACCCATTCGATTCGCGGCTTGACGACGATATGGAACGTTCCCGCCTGCGCCGGGTGTTCGACCAGAAGCTCTATGCCGCCGTGGGCTAGGTGTTGCCGATCAAGGTGGCCGAAGGGCCACGGCTGTCCGGACCGGTCTGGCTGACCGGTGCGTGGTTCCTGCGCGACGAACGCTTGTACTTGATGCCGGGCGACTCACCGATGGGATTGCGTCTGCCGCTGGACTCGCTGCCCTGGGTCAGCAAGGCGGACTTTCCCTATTTGGTGGAGCCGGATCCGACGGTCGCACGTGGCGACCTGCCCGCGCATGGATTGATCGCCGCGCGTTACGGCACAGCCAGCCGCGAGGGCCTGGCGCCCTTGAACACCACAGCGTCGGCAACCGGCATTGCCGCGACGGCCGACGGACAAACGGCCGCTGCGGGACCGCTCTACCGCACCGGGTCCGGGCCAGCGCCCGAGGCCACCCGCACCATGCAAGGCCCAGGCACCGATGCTTCCGGATCCGGGCAGGCCGCCCGCTTTGCCCAGAGCCCCGGGCAAAATGAGCCGCCCGGCTTCGCCCGGGTTCCAACGCGGCACGAATCAGCGCACTGGGTCAGCCGCACCGCCCTGTGCGTCGAGGTGCGTGATCCGCGCCGCGCCAGCGGCCCCAAGGCGGAAGCGGTTGGCAAAGCCTCGGGCGTGTTGTACGTGTTCATGCCGCCGCTCGAACTGTTGCAAGACTACCTCGACCTGCTCGCCGCCATCGAGGCCACGGCGCAGGAGCAAGGCGTTCAACTGGTGCTCGAAGGTTACCCGCCCCCGCGCGATCCGCGCCTCAAGCTGCTGCAGGTCACGCCCGACCCGGGCGTCATTGAAGTCAACGTCCATCCGGTCAGCAGCTGGGCCGAACTGGTGCACAACACCGAATTCCTGTACCAGGCGGCGTTCGAGTCACGTCTGTCGGCGGAAAAGTTCATGACCGACGGCCGCCATACCGGAACCGGAGGCGGCAACCATTTTGTGCTTGGCGGCGCGACGCCGGCCGACAGCCCGTTCCTGCGCAAGCCCGAGCTGCTGGCCAGTCTGCTGCTGTACTGGCACAACCACCCCAGCTTGAGTTACCTGTTCAGTGGCATGTTTGTCGGTCCCACCAGCCAGGCACCACGCGTCGACGAGGCGCGCAACGACCAGCTCTACGAACTGGAAATTGCCTTGCAGGAGATCCACCGCAACCGGCAGGCCTATGGCCAGTCGATGCCGCCATGGCTGGTGGACCGCGCCCTGCGCAATATTCTGATTGACGTGACGGGCAACACCCACCGCAGCGAATTTTCCATCGACAAGATGTATTCGCCCGACTCGGCCACCGGACGGCTCGGCTTGCTGGAACTGCGCGCGTTCGAGATGCCGCCCCATGCGCGCATGAGCATCGCGCAGCAGTTGTTGCTGCGCGCCATGGTCGCGCGTTTCTGGAAGACGCCCTACCAGGCGACGGCCAGCCGCTGGGGCACCAGCCTGCACGACCGCTTCCTGCTGCCCACCTTCATACGGATGGATTTTGACGACGTCATCCTGGACATGCAGGATGCCGGGTTCGGCTTTGACAGCGCATGGTTCGCGCCGCACCTGGAGTTTCGCTTTCCACTGCTGGGCAGCGTGCGCTCGGCCGGGATCGAGCTCACCTTGCGCAACGCCCTCGAGCCCTGGCATGTGATGGGTGAAGAGGGTGCACCGGGCGGAACCGCGCGTTACGTCGACTCATCGCTGGAACGCCTGGAGGTGCGTGCCACCGGCTTCAACGACAGCCGTTATGTGATCACCTGTAACGGCCAGGCCATGCCAATGCAGTCCACCGGTACCGTCGGCGATTACGTGGCTGGCGTGCGCTACAAGGCGTGGAGCCCCCCCTCGGCGCTGCATCCGTCGATTCCTGCCCATGTGCCGCTGGTGTTCGACATCGTCGACACCTGGATGCAGCGCTCGCTGGGCGGCTGCCAATACCATGTGGCGCATCCGGGCGGTCTGAGTTATGAGAACTTTCCCGTCAACTCGTATGAAGCAGAGAGTCGGCGTCTGTCGCGTTTTGTCGCCATGGGCCACACACCCGGCACTATGGTGGTCGCACCCGCAACGATAAAGGTTGCCGCCAGCCGCGAGTTCCCCTTCACGTTGGACCTGCGCCACCCACGCTGAGCTCAGTATTTCCCTGAGGTATCCTGCGCCGATGCGAAATGCGCCGTTGACTTCGATTCCACCGGAGTTGGGCCGGATGCCGGCCGCCGTCGGCCACTTCGACGAACTGCTCGGGGCACTGGCTGAGCCCGGTGCAACCGGCGCGCGTGGTCTGGCCCCGCCGTGGCGGGAGTTCTTCGCAAATCTGCAGTCGGGCGACCCGACGGGGCTGGACCAGCGCGCCGACAGCCTTGAGCGGCAGATCCGCGACAACGGGGTCACGTACAACGTCTACGCGGATAGCGGCGGACCGCAGCGGCCCTGGTCGCTGGACCTGTTCCCGTTGATCATTGCACCCGAGAGCTGGCAGCAGATCGAAGCCGGAGTGCTGCAACGGGTGCGTCTGCTCGATCGGGTGATGGCAGATGTCTACGGCGATCAGACGCTGCTGTCCGATGGCCTGTTGCCGCCTGCTCTGGTGCACGGCCATCCCGGCTACCTGCGGCCAATGCATGGCGTGGCGCCGGTCGGTGGTACTCACCTGCATATCGCGGCGTTTGACCTGGCGCGTGGGCCGGACGGCAACTGGTGGCTGGTGTCGCAACGCACGCAGGCGCCGTCCGGCCTGGGTTATCTGCTGGAGAACCGCCTGGCCGTATCGCGCCTGTTCCCACAGGCTTTCGCAAATATGCAGGTGCAACGCATCGCCGGCGCATACCGCGCGCTGATGGACAATCTGCGCGCGGTCAGTCCAGGCGGGAAAGATTCGCACGTTGCCCTGCTGACCCCCGGACCGTACAACGAAACCTACTTCGAGCATGCCTACCTGGCGCGTTACCTGGGCCTGACCCTGGTCGAGGGCGGGGATATGCTGGTGCGCGACCAGCGCCTGTACCTGAAGACACTCAAAGGTCTGGTGCCGATTCATGCCCTGCTCAAACGGATGGACGACCAGTACCTGGACCCACTGGAACTGCGAGCGGACTCGACGCTCGGTGTACCCGGTTTGCTGCAGGCCATCCGCGCTGGCAACGTCCTGGTAGCCAACGCGCCCGGTTCGGAGTTTCTGGAGTCGCCAGCGCTGCTCGGTTTCCTGCCTGCGATCGCGCGTCGGCTGCTAGGCGAAGAGTTGCGCCTGCCGGCCCTGCCCACCTGGTGGTGCGGCGAGCGCAGTGCCATGGACGAGGCGTTGCCGCGCCTTGGTGATTGCGCCATCAAACCGACCTATCCGGGCAGTGCGCAACACGGTGGCTTCGAACCCGCGTTGGGCGGCGACTTGTCGCCGCGCGAACTCGATGAATGGGCGGGCCGCGTCGCGCGCCAGGGCGACGATCACACCATCCAGGCCTACCTGCGCCTGGCCCAGATACCGACCTGGCAGCGCAGCTCCCAAGCCAATGGCGCCGGAAACATTATTTCGCGCTCGGCGATGCTGCGCGTGTTTGCGGTCTGCAATGGTGCTGGTTCCTGGCAGGTGCTGCCGGGCGGCCTGTGTCGCGTGGCCATGGCGAATGTGGAAATCGCCACCATGCAGCGTGGTGGCAGCAGTGCCGATGTATGGGTGGTGACACGCGGCGCGGTCGACCAGACCAGCCTGCTCGCACCGGCGCTCACACCGGTCAGCGTGGCCGAGCGAAAACGCCTGGTCACCAGCCGGGCCGCCGAGAATCTGTTCTGGCTGGGGCGTTACACCGAACGGGCTGAAAACACCATTGCGCTGGCGCGACTGACCCTGGAGAGTCTCGCCGGAGAACACCAGCACTCAACACCCCTGTTGTCCTGGCTTGGAAAGATGGCAGTCGCACATTCGCTGGTGCTGCCGGACGTACCGCCACCCTTGCAATCGCGCCGGGTCTTCGAACGCTCGCTGATTGCGGACCTCTGCAACACGCGCGACGCCACCAGCGTGGGATTCAACCTGGCGGCAGTGCGCCAGGCCGCCTCGGCAGTGCGCGAGCGCCTGTCGCAGGAGCACTGGAACCAGATAGTGCGGGTGCAGGAATTGTTTGCGCCCACCGAGCACGAGGCACCCCATGCGGGCGAGTTCTCCGCGATCGCCGCACGCAACGCATTGCAGTCGGCAGCGCAACACATGGCGGCGATCACTGGCGCGCAAACCGACCGCATGACGCGCGACGACGGCTGGCGCCTGCTCAGCATAGGACGCCACATCGAGCGGCTGAACTTTCATGCGCGTTCGCTGGCGCTCGGGCTGGAAGCGGACGCACTGCGCCACGAAGCCGGCTTCGAAGCCATGGTGGCGCTGTTTGACAGCACCATTACGTTTCGAGCCCGGTTTCAGCAAAGCCGCGAAATGGCCGCGCTTATCGACTTGCTCGTGCTGGACCGGGACAATCCACGTTCCCTGGGCTGGGTGGCGCACACCTTGCGCGGGCGGCTGGCCAAGCTGGCGGGCAGTGAGTCGAACGAACTCAGCGCGCTGTCATTGCGGGTTCCAGACCCTGCGAGCTGGACCTTGGCGGAGTTGTGTGTGGTCGATACTGCGCCCGAGGGCGCTGCGGGGGGCGGGATGGGCACGCTGCGCGGCGCGCTGGAAAGTTATTGTGCTGCCGCTCTGGACGTCTCGGAGGTCGTGGGAATGACCTACTTCACCCACTCGCGCGACTCCAATCACAGCGTAGGTATGTAATGCGACTCGCTGTCACCCACGAAACCAACTACGTCTATGAGCCGCCGGTCGAAGTGGCCCAGCACATGGCCTACCTGCGTCCGCGCAACAGCGCGGCGCAGCAACTGCTCAACTATCACCTGCTGGTCGAACCCGGTCCCGGGCAGCAAGTTCAGGCGCTCGATGTTTTCGGCAATAGCCGCACTTTCATTTCGCTGCAGATGCCGCACGAGCGGCTGCGTGTTGTCGCATGCAGCCTGGTTTCAACCCAAGCGCAGGAGATGCCGGAAAGCCGGATCGCCTGGGAACCGGTGCGTGAACGCTTCCGCTACCGCGCCGAAGGCGGCTACGACGCAGCGGCGGAGTTTGTTTTTGCTTCGCCCTACGTGCCGCGCCATCCCGATTTCGCTGCGTACGCGCGCCAGAGCTTTGTGCCTGGGGCCAGTCTGTTCGATGCCGCCTGCGACCTGATGCATCGTATCCATACCGACCTCGCATACGACAGCCAGAGTACCGAAGTCAATACACCGGCGCTGACAGCCCTCGAGCAGCGCAAAGGTGTGTGCCAGGATTTTGCCCACATCATGATCGCCTGCCTGCGATCACTCGGGTTGGCAGCCCGTTATGTCAGTGGCTATTTGCTGACCCGACCAGCGCCGGGCGCGCAGCGCCTGCTTGGCAGCGACGCCTCCCACGCCTGGGTATCGGTGTGTCTGCCCGATCTGCCTGCGCCGTTTCTCTGGTGCGATTTCGACCCCACCAACGACCGCTGGGGTTGGCACGCGCCCGGCGAGGACTATGTGGTAATGGCTATAGGGCGAGATTTTGCCGATGTGTCGCCAATCCGCGGCGTGATCCACGGTGGCGCAAACCACAGGCTGAGCGTGTCCGTGACGGTAGAACCGAACGATCCGTGCGCCGGCGCGGTTGGGCAAGACCGATTTCAGATGCCAAACCAGGGTCAGCACCAGTCCCAGAGCCAAGGTCCTGTTACCGGCTCTAGTGACGTCGGCCGACCCTAGAATCGGCTGCATGGCTTGAGCTACGCAGCTCCATCGACCTGTCCACGAAAACACCATGAACGTCTACGACAAACTCACCGAACTTGACATCACGCTACCACCTGTGGCTATTCCCGCAGCGGCTTATGTGCCCTTCATCCAGACCGGGAACCTGGTGTTTGTGAGTGGCCATATCGCCAGGAAGGATGGCAAGCCCTGGGTCGGCCAACTCGGCAGGAATATGGGCACGGAAGAAGGCAAGGCCGCAGCACGCTCCATCGCCATCGACTTGATGGGTACCCTGCACGTCGCTGTGGGTGACCTGAACCGGGTCACGCGCATCGTCAAGTTGATGTCACTGGTCAATTCGACTGGCGACTTCACCGAGCAGCACCTGGTGACGAATGGTGCGAGCGAGTTGATCGGCCAGGTGTTTGGTGACGCAGGCGCGCATGCGCGCAGCGCCTTCGGAGTTGCGCAGATTCCGTTGGGCGCCTGCGTCGAGATCGAGATGATTGCCGAGTTCGTCTGACACGCGGGTCGGCGACTTGCCTGCCTATTGCTCGCTCCAGGAGAACAGCCATGAAGACCGCGGTGCTGGTGATCGATGTACAACAAGGCCTTTGCCAGGGAGCAGGAGCCGCCTTTGACTGCGCAGGAACGATTGCCCGCATCAACACCGTAACCCGCAAGGCGCGTGCGGCGGCGGTGCCGGTCATATTTATTCAGCACGAATCCAGTACCGGCTACCTGGAGTACGGTTCAGTCGATTGGCGGCTCGCCGCCGGGCTGGATGTCGAGCCAGGGGATCTGAAGATTCGCAAGACCACGCCGGATGCGTTTTTGCGCACTGGTTTGCAAGCCTGCCTGCAGGGCCTGGGTGTCGAACGGGTGGCCATTTGCGGCATGCACTCGGAGTTCTGCGTGGATTCGACGACCCGGAGCGCACTGGGACTCGGGATGCCAGTGCTGCTGGTTGCCGACGCCCATACTTCCGCCGGCAACAGCGTCATCAGCGCACAACAAGTCATCGCCCACCACAATATCGCGCTCAGCCAGATGGCAAGTTTTGGTGTACGCGCAAAAGCCATCGACAGCGCCACGCTGGAGTTTGGCGGTTAGCTTTTGAGATCCTGCAGGGGGTAGCGACACGACGTTGTTACCCACGGCGCTGGAATTGGCACAAAAAGTTGTAGCACTGTCTGGCAACGACCCGAACCCTGAACGGTCGGCACCCGTCGCGCAGAACTTTGTCGAAAACCCGACCTGCTTCCCCCGAGCTGCAGGACTCAGGCAATCTGGATCGCCTGCTCAGCCACCCGCTGCAAGGCGGCTTCGCCCACAAGTTGCGGCGCCAGTTGCGCCAGTGGCAGCAACACAAAGGCCCGGTCAAACATGCGTGGATGCGGCACAGTCAGCGTGGGCGAGAGTATCGTGGCGGCGCCAAACAGCAGGATGTCGAGATCCAGTGTGCGGGGCGCATTGCGGTAGGGTCGCGCGCGGCCGGCCGTCCGTTCGATGTCTTGCAAGGCTGCCAGCAGCGCGGGCGCAGTCAATCGGGTGGACAACTGCACCACCGCGTTGAAGTAGTCCGGCCCGCTGGAGTCGACGGGCGCACTGCGGTACAGCGATGAGCGCTTCACAACGCGGGTACCTGCCAGTGCATCGATTGCACCCATGGCTTGGCGTACGGTGGCCGCGGCCTCACCCAGGTTGGCGCCCAATGCCACAAAGGCTGTGACCACCTCGCGCATCACGCCAGCGCCAGTCAATCGCCAGCAGGGGTTCCGACGCCCGCATCCGGCACACCCGCAGCCCCGGAGCGACGGCGCCGCCGGCGCTTGCGTGGCGCGTCAGCGGCACCGCCCTGGACCAACTCTGACGCCCCGGCGTCAACAGCCATTGCGACGCCGGCCTGCTGCGGCAAACCGGCGTTGCCATCAGCCTCCCGCGCGGCTGAGGGCGCGGGCACGGGCCGCGGCGCGCGGTGCACACGCGGCCGTTGTGCCTGCTCCTCGCGCACCTGGTCCACCATGTCGTGGCGCAGGTTGTCGTCGGCCATGCTGAACTCCTGCCACCAGTCCGCGAGCACCTCTTCCACCTCTCCGGTCTCGGCGCGAAGACGCATGAAATCAAAGGCGGCACGAAAACGCGCCTGCTCGACCATGCCAAATGCCGAACTGCCGGTGCGTTTCTCGAACCGGGGTTGCATCAACCAGATCTCCCGCATGTCGCTGGCCAGTTTGCCGCCGCCCGACACATCACCGATACGCGCATGGAAAACCTCGTCGATGGCATCTTGCAATGCCGGAAACGGCGCCGGCCGCCCCTGCCCCTGGAGGCGGCGGTTCCAGCCTTCCAGCACGTCCGACCACAACACGCAGGCCAGCAAAAAACTCGGTGCTACGGCCTTACCTTCGCCAACCCGGCGGTCGGTGTCCTGCAGCGCTGCCTGCACGAATGGCTGCCCAGAGCGCTGAACCACCACGTCCAGCAGCGGGTAAATGCCCTGATCCAGGCCCAATTCCTGCAACTGCGCGATGCTGGCCAGCGAATGGCCGGTCTGCAGCAGTTTGAGCATCTCGTCAAACAAGCGGCTTTGTGGCACGTCGGCCAGCAGCGCCTTCATCGCCACCAGTGGCGCTGCAGTCTTGGGTTCGAGCTTGAATCCCAGGCCGCGCAACTTGGCGGCAAACCGCACCGCACGGATGATGCGAACCGGATCCTCGCGGTAACGCGTTGCCGGGTCGCCAATCATGCGCAGCACCAGTTTCCTGGCATCCTTGATGCCTCCGTGGTAGTCCACCACGATCTGGGTCTGCGGGTCGTAGTACATCGCATTGATCGTGAAGTCGCGCCGCACCGCGTCCTCTTCCTGCGGGCCCCATACGTTGTCGCGCAGCACCCGGCCGCTGGAGTCCACTGCATGTTTCATCCCGGCAAGTTCGTTCTTGCTGGTGCGCTCGTTGCCCGCGACCTGTTCGGCGGCGGCGTTATCCAGATAGGCGCGAAAGGTGGAGACCTCGATTACCTCATGCTCGCGCCCGCGCCCGAAAACCACATGCACAATGCGAAAACGCCGGCCGATGATGAAAGCGCGCCGGAACAGGTTCTTGACCTGCTCAGGCGTCGCGTTGGTGGCGACATCAAAGTCTTTCGGCCGCAATCCGACCAGCAAATCGCGCACCGCACCACCCACCACATACGCTTCGAAGCCCCCCTGCTTCAGGGTGCGTACCACCGTCAGCGCACGTTCATCAACCAGGGTGGGGTCGATGCCGTGCTCGGCGACGGCGACTTCCACCCGTTTTCCAAAACGCGCCTTGGCGGCACGGGTCGCGGTCTTTCCAAGCAGTTTGTCTATGAAGTTCTTGATCATGCAATAGTGCTAAACAGGTCCAGTATGGGCCAGCCGCGCCGACTGGCCAATTCGCGCAGGCGCGCGTCGGGGTTGGTGGCCACGGGTTCGTCGCAGTACTCCAGCAGCGCCAGGTCGTTCATCGAGTCGGAGTAAAAGCGCACCCATACCTCCGTGCGGCGCAGGCCTCGTGCAGCTAGCCAGCTGTCGAACCGCAGCACCTTGCCAGCGCGCACCGACGGCACACCCAGGATCTCCCCCGTGATCCAAGCAGTGCCGCCCGCTGTATTGTCGCACTCCAGTTCCACTGCGATCAGGTCGTCAATTCCGAACGCGTCTGCAATCGGCCGGGTAATGAAGGCGTTGGTGGCGGTGATGATGGCCAGGCCGTCACCGACGTCCCTATGCTGGCGCACCAGTTGGGTGGCCTGCGGACGCAGTACCGGGCCGATCACCGTACGCATGAACTCGGCGCGCGCCGCGAGTGCAGCCGCCCGACCACGGATGCGCACGGCGTGCGTGGCGAACCGCACGTAGTCGTGGATATCAAGTTCACCGGCCTGGTACTGGGCGTAAAAGGCGTCATTGCGCCGGGCAAACTCGACCGGGTCGGTCCAGCCGATGGCGGTGGTGAACTCGCCCCAGGCGTGATCGGAATCAATCGGCAGCAGCGTATGGTCCAGGTCAAACAGGGTGACGTTCATGGGCGGTGACAAGCGGGCGGCATTTCAGCTGTCCTCCATCATGGCGCGGATCATCGGGATTGTGACCGCGCGTTTTGCCTGCATTGCATAAGCGTCGATCAACTCCAGCAACTCCATCAGGCTGCCCAGATCGCGACTGAAGCGGGTCAACATGAAATCCATCACGTCGTCGCCCAGGAACACGCCACGTGCGTCCGCCGCCTGGCGCAAGACAGCGCGGCGTTCGGGTTCGCCGAGCAGTTTGAGCGCGAACACATGGCCCCAGCCAAGGCGGGACCGCAAGTCGTCGCGCACCGGCAAGTCCGCCGGCGGCGGCTCGGCCGCGCCCAGCACCCAGCGCTGATGCGTCTGGGCCTGCACGAACCAGCTGAACGCGGCGTGTTGCTGAACGGCCGTGTACAGGTGAACATCGTCGAGTAGCACAGCCGCCCACTGGTCCTGGTAGAGCGGCGGCTCGGCGATACCGGCATCGAGCCAACCGACAACCGCGCCCTGCTCACGCAGTGCCTCACGCATGGCCTTTAGCAAATGGGTCTTGCCGCTGCCAGGCGGACCCCACAGGTACGCAGGCACGGGCGAACGGTTTGCGGTCGTCGACTTTTCATCGACCCACAACGCCAGGTGTTGCAGCGCCGCCTGATTCGGTCCGGCGCAAAAACTGCGCAGGGTCGGCCCGGCGGACAGGCCGATTGCGAGGGCCAACTGCTTCATGACGGCGCCGCTTCAAGGCCCCAAGTACAAGCGACTGGCCAGGTAGCTCACCCAGGCGCGCCGGATGGCTACGAGCAGGACGGCGCTGGCAGGCAAGGCGATCAGAACGCCCACAAAGCCAAACATCTGGCCAAATGCCAGCAGCGCGAAGATTACCGCCAGCGGATGCAGGCCGATGCGTTCACCCACCAGGCGCGGCGTCAGGTACAGGCTCTCCACCACCTGACCAAAACCGTACACCACGGCGACCATCAGCAAGGCCTTGCCAGGACCAGCGGCCGCAGCAAATTCAAGCAGGCCCGCCAGCATGGCGAGCACCAGGCCCAGACCAAAGCCCAGGTAGGGCACGAATATGGCCAAACCGGTAAAGACACCGATCGGCAGGGCCAGATCGAGGCCAAACAAGGCCAGCGCCACGCTGTAATACAACGCCAGGATCAGCATCACCAGCATCTGGCCGCGCAGGTACTGTCCCAGTACCTGGTCGGCCTCGCCGGTGAAGCTGTCAAACGCGGCGCGGACGCGCGTCGGCACGACCTTGAGTGTCGTTGCAACAAAGCGGTCCCAGTCCATCAGCAGATAGAACAGAGCCACCGGGATCAGTATCGCGTTGCCGACGATGGCGAAGGCGACGCTACCGCCAAGCTTGAGCGAGGTCAGCAGCGAACCGAATACATCTTCGACGTTCGCGTTCAGGTACTTCAACACAAAAGCCTTGATGCTCGCCACATCCAGCGACACATTCACCCCGAGTTGCGCCAACAACGGCGAAAGTGCCGCGTTGATCTGGTCGAACAGCACTGGCACCTGGTCGCGCAGCAATGGCAATTCCTTGGCCAGGATCGGCACGATCAACAAAGCCACCCCCAGGATTGCCAGGATTGCGAGCACTTCCACCAGCAGCACCGCCAGCAAGCGCGGGATGCGCCCACGACCCACCCGGTCCAGCCAGTTCACCAGCGGCGTCAAGGCATAGGCCAGCACCGCAGCCACGACAAAAGGCGTCAATACCGGCGCCAGCAACCACACCACCAACGCCACCAGGGCGGCCAGCGCAGCCCATGCGGCGGCGGCTTTCTGGGAAGGGGTAAATTGCATGCAGGGAGGCGGGGTTGAACCCGTAGAATCTGGGCAAATTCTATCGGGGTCTGTTGCGACGCCATGTCGGCGCCACCCGCTACGACACTCCTGCCCGCACTTTCACGCCCCGTGCCATGACCACACCTGACCCCCGCGCCGCGTTGTCCTACAAGGACGCCGGGGTCGACATCGAAGCTGGCGACGCACTGGTGGAGCGTATCAAACCACTGGCCCGCAAGACCATGCGCGACGGCGTACTGGCCGGCATCGGCGGCTTTGGCGCGTTGTTTGAGGTGCCCAAGCGCTACCACGAGCCAGTGCTGGTCAGTGGTACCGATGGAGTCGGCACCAAACTCAAGCTGGCGTTCGAATGGAACATGCACGACACGGTTGGCATCGACCTGGTTGCGATGAGCGTCAACGACGTGCTGGTGCAGGGTGCCGAGCCGCTGTTCTTCCTGGACTACTTCGCCTGCGGCAAACTCGACATCGATACCGCCGCAGCAGTCATCGGCGGAATCGCGCGTGGCTGCGAGTTGTCTGGTTGTGCCCTGATTGGCGGCGAGACCGCCGAAATGCCGGGCATGTACCCGCCGGGCGAGTACGACCTGGCCGGATTTGCGGTGGGGGTTGTAGAGAAGTCGAAGATCCTCACCGGCGACTCGGTGGTCGCAGGGGACGTCGTGCTGGGCCTGGCCAGCAGCGGCGTGCACTCCAACGGATTCAGCCTGGTGCGCCAATGCATCGTTCGCGCCAGCGCTGGCGACCCCGGGCTGCCCGCCGCGCTCGACAGCAAGCCCTTTCGGCAGGCCCTGATGGAGCCGACCCGGCTGTATGTCAAACCGGTGCTCGCGGCGCTCGCGGCGCACCCGGTCAAAGCGCTGGCACACATCACTGGTGGTGGCCTGCTGGAGAATATTCCACGGGTGTTGCCCAAGGGCCTGGCGGCGCACCTGCGCCAGGGCAGCTGGCCACGCAGCGAACTGTTTGCCTGGCTACAGGCAACCGCGGGCATCTCCGGCTACGAGATGAACCGGACTTTCAACAACGGGATCGGCATGGTGCTGGTAGTGGATGCAAAAGAGGCGGATGCGCTGACCCGAACGCTGCAAGACCACGGAGAAACGGTCTATCACATTGGCACCATTGCACCCATCGGCAATGGCGCCGCGGTCGAAGTTTGCTAAAAGGCCCTAGTCGCTCAACTCCCGCCGCAGATCGGCCACACGGCCAGCGATGGCGTCAATGTCCAGCCCCTCTTCCACATTGCCAAGGTAGACCTCCAGATCCGACACGGCCGCGCCGGTGTGGCCCAGTTCGGCATGCGCCAGGCCACGGTCCCGGTACTCCGACCACGACTGCGGCAACAGCACAACAAGGCGGTCGGCAGTGGCGACCATGCGTGGCCAGTCTTCCTGTGTCTTGTGGATGTCCTTGAGGTTGCGCAACATGCGCGCGACAATCTCGCGCGGCGTAGTCGCCTGCAGATAAAGTCCCAGCGGCACTTCGAACTCATCGACCAGCCCACTGCGGCGCCGAAACGGCTCCAGCCGCTCCGCCAGTTGCTCGCGGCTCAGCGACTGGCCGTCTATCGGGTCGATCACAACCTGCCCCCTGGGCAGATTTACCTTGACCATGAAGTGCCCGGGAAAACCGACGCCGCGCGCCGAAAGCCCCAGACCCTGAGCAAGTTCCAGCCACAACACCGCCAGCGAGATAGGAATGGCGCAGCGCGTTTTCAGGACGACATTGAGGTGGCTGTTGTCGGGGTCGTAGTAATTGTTGACGTTGCCACGGAAATGCAGGTCGCGATAAAAGAACTGGTTCACCGCGCGCAACTTTTGCAAAGGCATGGCGTCGGCAGGCACGCGGCGTTTCAAGCGTGCCAGCAACTGGTCCACCTCTCCCAGTACCTGCTGCACATCGAGTTCCGGGTATTCATCCTGGGCAATGCTGACCGCGGCCTCCAGCAACGGAAAGTCGGAGTCGCTCTGCACCAGCGAGGTGAAATACTCCAGCGGAGTGGGAACCGAATAAGACAGTTGCATGGATGACAAGATGGCAACGGGCCGAGCCAACAATAGCTGCATTCTGACTGCGTTTGTGATCCGTGCCAACCAGCACGCAGCCATACCGTTAGCGCGTCAGGACGCAGCGCCCGCCCGGGCTTCGCCGCAAGCCTGCCAACAGACGGCGCCAACCACGGTCATCGGATCGATTCCCGCGTCAGGGGCGCAGCAGTCGCCGCAGCTTCAGGCCAGACGCCCAAAGCGCCACAAAGTAAATTGCCGCTGATCCCGATAACACCAGCGCCAGCGTCGCCACGCGCCGCAACTCCGGCACCGTGGCACGCTGCCACGCCATGTTGCTGGCCGCCCACATCAGGAACAGCGCCAGCAAGGCACTGGCGGCAAGCACCTGCAAGCAAAAGGTCAACCATCCAGGGCGCGGCACGTAGCTGCCGCGCCGCAATAGTCCTGCGAGCAGCAGGGCGGCGTTGATCAAGGCACCCAGACTGATCGCCAGCGTCAGCCCGGCGTGGGCGAACCACGGCACCAACAGCAAGTTCAGCAACTGTGTGAACACCAGTACGAACAGGGCGATACGCACTGGAGTGCGGATGTCCTGGCTTGCGTAGAACCCGGGAGCCAGCACCTTGATCGCCACAATTCCGAGCAGGCCGACACCATAACCCATCAGTGCGTACGTGGTTTGCAACACGTCGCGAGCGCCAAACGCACCTCGCTCGTACAAGGCCGCCACCAAGGGCTGGGCAAAAACCAGCAAAGCCACCGTGCACGGCACGGCCATCAACACCACCAGCCGCAGACCCCAGTCAAGCATCGCCGAATACTGCTGCGCGTCATTGGCTGCCTTCGCGGCCACCAGTTGCGGCGTCATCACGACGCCTAGTGCAACACCCAGCATGGCCGTCGGAAACTCCATCAGGCGCTCGGCATAACTCATCCAGCTCACGCTGCCAGGGGTCAGGTGCGAGGCAATCTGCAAGTTGATGATTGCGGACAGATGCGCCACACCCACACCCAGCAAGGCCGGCCCCATCAGGGTGGCGATGCGGCGGGTTCCGCTGTCCGCCCAGGCGGCCTTCAAGTCACGCCAACGCCACTGCGGACGTGGCAACATGCCCAGGCGGTGCAGCGCCAGCAGTTGCAACCCAAGCTGCAGGACCCCACCACCCAGCACGCCCATGACCATCGCATAAATCGGCTCGACGCCCAACTTGGCAAACCAGGGTGCGCCCAGCCAGGCTGCCGCAATCATGGACAAATTGAGCAACACCGGCGTGAACGCAGGGATCGCAAAACGCCGCCAGGTGTTGAGAATGCCCGCGCCCAGTGCTACCAGCGACATGAATCCGATGTAGGGAAACATCCAGCGCGCCATCAACACGGCCGCATCGAAACTGCGCGGGTTCTGCTGCAGGCCACTGGCCATCAGCCAGACCAGCAGCGGCGCCGCCAGCACTCCGGCCAGGCAGGTCAGCGCCAGCACCCAGCAAAGCACGGTAGCAACCCGGTCCACCAGAAGGCGGGTTTGCGCGTCGCCATCGTGCGCCTTGCTCGTTCCGAGCACCGGCACAAACGCCTGACTGAAGGCGCCTTCGCCAAACAGGCGGCGAAACATGTTGGGCAGCCGGAACGCCACGTTAAAGGCATCCGTCATCGCGTTGGCGCCGAACACCGACGCCATCAGCAGGTCGCGCACCAAACCGGTAACCCGTGAGGCCAGCGTCAGCAGGGAAACAGTCGATGCGGCTTTGAGGAGACTCACCGCGCCAGTGTAGCCGTGGGCTTTGGACCCGATTCCGGGCTGATGCCGGGCTGATGCCGGGCTGACTCCGGACGCAACGCTGTCTTCGCCAAGTGGTCATCAAACTGTCAAATACTTCCATTACTATCGAATGATGGAAGAAACTCAAGTCATTCGCGCTCTATTGGCGCTCGCACAGGCGTCGCGCTTGCAAGTATTTCGTCTACTGGTGGTAGCCGGTCGCGCGGGGTTGACGCCGGGACACATGGCGGAGCAACTCGGCCTGCCCGGGGCCACGCTCTCGTTTCATCTCAAAGAACTCGCCCATGCCGGCTTGGTAAGCCAGGAGCGGGCTGGGCGCAACCTCATCTATAGAGCTTCTTTCGATCAGATGAACGCAGTGCTGGCGTTCCTCACTGCGAATTGCTGCCAAGGGGAGGAATGCACGGTGAGTGCCGCCCCCAACCGTGTCTGCTGACTTTTGGAGAATCCCGTGGCCAACATCATCGAGACCGCGCCCGCGGCGGCGCTACAGGCCTGAGTCCGTGAATGGGGTCGGGTGACCTCCCGTGACCAGTCGCTTGGGGGAGAAGTCGTCTTGCTCAGTTGGTTGTCAGCAGCAACTGAATAGTGCTGGCGCGGTTCATGCTGGAGTGACCGTTTTGGCACCTGCTTGCGCCCGCCGCCTGTGGTTACAATGGAAAGCTTTGCTGGCATCATCCTCAGACACTAGGAACACACCATGGCATCTACCAAGCCCAAGAAAAAGAACCCGCGCCTGGCGTCGGGCCGTAAACGCGTCCGCCAGGCCGTCAAGATCAACGCCGCCAACACTTCACTTCGTTCGCAGTACCGCAGCGCCGTGAAAAACGTCGAGAAGGCTGTGATTGCCGGCGACAAGACCAAGGCCACTGCGCTGTTTGCCAAAATGCAGGCGGTAGTGGACACAGTCGCCGACAAGGGCATCTTCCACAAGAACAAGGCCGCGCGCGACAAGAGCCGCCTGTCCACCAAGGTCAAGGGCCTGGCCAGCGCCGCGCCGACGGCCGCCGCAACCGCGGCCTGAACCCCAGGCCCATCGCACGGAGTTCCTTGCCGGAACTCTGCCGTTTGTAACGGGTGCGCTGCCAGCAAAGACGAAAAAACCGCCGCAAGGCGGTTTTTTTGTGCCCGCTTACTCTCGCCGCTCGGCGCGTCCGGTCTCCGTACGCAGGTTGTTGTCGCGCGCGAAACCGACACAGAAATCCCATGCCAACACCTCCTCCTCGCGCAGGTCCTTGTGCACCACCACACATTTGATGTCGCCACGCACCGAGGGCACACACCACGGCGAATAACCCAGGTGGTTACCGCGCTGAGGTCCCCCCGGGCGAAACTGGCTCATCACACCGGCCAGACGCTCCGCCCAGTCGGTCGGACGAAAAGTCTTGCCGTCGAGCGTGACACCGAGGATCAGGAATTCGTGGGCCGCAGGAGGGTTCATCGTGGCGAGGTACGGCGGGAATTCGCCGTGACTGAACTCTAACAGGCAAGAATTGCTCCAACCTGCGCGCCGTGAGCCGCATCACGGCAATGCAGAACCGTCACGGATCACCCATGGCCGTGGCCATAAAATCAAGGCTTGCTGGCCCGCGGGGCCAACCGTCCAGACTGGAAGCCCCATGAACGCCGCCATACCCATGACCATCGAAGCCGCCTCCCCACATGTGATGAACACTTATGGACGCCTGCCGATCGCGCTGTCGCATGGCCAGGGCTGCCGGGTCTGGGATGTGAACGGGCGTGAATACCTGGACGCGCTGGGTGGCATCGCGGTCAACACATTGGGGCACAACCACCCCAAACTGGTGCCCGCCTTGCAAGACCAGTTGACGAAGATCATCCACAGTTCCAACTACTACCATGTGCCCAACCAGGAGGTACTTGCGGCGCGCCTGGTCGAGTTGTCCGGCATGCGCAACGTGTTTTTCTGCTCCTCCGGCCTTGAGGCAAATGAAGCCGCACTCAAACTGGCGCGCAAGTTCGGTCACGACAAGGGAATCGAGCGGCCGCAGATCGTCGTCTATGAGAACGCATTCCACGGCCGCAGCATCGCTACGCTGAGTGCCACCGGCAACCCCAAGGTGCAAGCCGGCTTCGGACCGCTGGTCGAGGGATTTATCCGCGTGCCCCTGAACGACCTGCAGGCGCTGCGTCAGGCCACGCACGGCAATCCGGATGTGGTGGCGGTGTTCTTCGAGGCGATCCAGGGGGAAGGCGGCGTCAATCCCATGCACATGGACTATCTGCGTGGCGTGCGGGCACTGTGCGACGAACGCGACTGGCTGTTGATGATCGACGAAGTGCAATGCGGTATGGGCCGTACCGGCAAATGGTTTGCGCACCAGTGGGCGGGTATCACGCCCGACGTCATGCCTCTGGCCAAGGGCCTGGGTTCCGGCGTACCCATCGGCGCTGTAGTCGCCGGCCCCAAGGCAGCGGATATCTTTCAGCCGGGCAACCACGGCACCACCTTCGGCGGCAACCCGCTGGCGATGCGCGCCGGGGTCGAGACGCTGCGCATCATGGAAGAGGACGGACTGCTGTCAAATGCGAGCGTGGTGGGTGCGCACCTGAAAGAGGCACTGGCAGACGCCCTGGCGCCTGAACTGGCCAGCGGCGCCGTGCGGGAGATCCGCGGACAAGGCCTGATGATCGGCATCGAACTCGCCAAACCATGCGGGGCGCTGGTCGGGCAATGTGCCGACCGCGGCCTGCTCATCAGTGTCACGGCGGATCGGGTGGTGCGCCTGTTGCCACCGCTGATCATGAGCAAAAGCGAGGCCGACGAAGTGGTGCGAATCCTGTGCCCGCTGGTGAAACAGTTCCTTGCTGGCGCAGCATGAAACATTTCTTGCAATTCAGTGACCTGCGCTCCGACGAATACACCTATCTGTTCGAACGGGCGGCGCTGATCAAGCGCAAATTCAAGGCCTATGAAAAGCACCACACGCTGGCCGACCGCACGCTGGCCATGATCTTCGAGAAAGCCTCGACGCGCACACGTGTGAGTTTCGAGGCCGGCATGTACCAGATGGGTGGCAGCGTGGTGCATCTGACCACGGGCGACAGCCATCTGGGGCGCGCCGAACCAATCGACGACACCGCCCAGGTCATCAGCCGCATGGTCGATCTGGTGATGATCCGCACCTACGAACAAACCAAGATCGAGTTGTTTGCGGCGCACTCGCGGGTACCGGTGATCAACGGCCTCACCAACGAATTTCACCCCTGCCAGATCCTGGCCGACATCTTCACCTACATCGAACACCGCGGCTCGATCAAGGGCAAAACCGTGGCCTGGGTCGGCGACGGCAACAACATGGCCAACACCTGGCTGCAGGCCAGCGAGATTCTCGGATTCAAGGTGCACCTGAGCACCCCCAGCGGCTACGAGGTCGACCAATCGGTCGCCGGCATCCGGTCCAGCGACAGTTACCAGGTGTTCAAGAGTCCGCTGGAGGCCTGCAACGGCGCCGACCTGGTGACCACCGACGTCTGGACCAGCATGGGCTTCGAGGCCGAGAATGCAGCGCGCATGAAGGCCTTCGCCGACTGGCGCGTGGACGCCGAAATGATGGCCGCTGCCAAGCCGCAGGCCTTGTTCATGCACTGCCTGCCGGCACACCGCGGTGAGGAGGTGGACGCCGATGTGATCGACGGCCCGCAGTCGGTGGTCTGGGACGAGGCCGAAAACAGGATGCACGCGCAGAAAGCACTAATGGAGTATCTGCTGCTCGGACGCATCGCCTGACGGCGCGGATGGACGACTGCCTACACTGCGCCCGCC
>JAJAZK010000327.1 GCA_026785765.1 Rhodoferax sp.
CAACTCAGGATCTTCAACAGTCCCCGACCCATCTCGATGGAAGAAGTGCTGCGTCGTCCAGCCTAAAACTGCCTCATCAGAACACAGCCATTGAAAGCCCTGTTCCGCTACATAGGGCAAAATAATCGGGCTAACCGACTGCTCAGAAGGCCACAGCCCCCCGGCGTATTTTGATGTTGGGCGGTGCTTTGTCGCTCAGTCCGGATTGGGCGGCCTTCAGGCCTTCGCCAGTGATCTCCACAGGCTCCGAGTTCTGCCGAATCGCGCGGATCGACTTGGCGTCGGCCTGCAACACGACCGCTGACAACACGTCGCCGTTGTCTGGATGTTCGTCCAGGGCATCGTCAATGGCGTCGTCCAACTCCTGCTGGCCGCTCGGCAAAGTGATGAATTTTTCCGGGCCGCGGTAGATCTGCCGCCGCTCGAAATCCATGATGCCGCGCCGCAGAGCCTTGTACGCGGCGTCCTGGTCAGCGGCCTTGACGGTGGTGTAGACATTGAGCCCGCGGGTATAGGTTTCGTTGCCGTACTGGGCGAACATCAGTTGGCGGACAGTTTCAGCCACGTACTCGGCATGTATGCGCAATACATCCTGCCCGGTTTTGAGCTTGAGCGGCTCTTTTTTGGCCGCCTCCGCTTGCGCGCTGGTGATGAACTGGTTCTCCACCATGCGGTCAATGATGTACAGCTGGCGGCTGCGCGCGCGTTTCGGATTGCGTATCGGGTTGTTTGCCGCCGGCGCCTTGGGCAAACCCGCCAGCATTGCCGCCTCGGCAATACTGACGTCTTTCAAGGGTTTGTCAAAGTAGGCTTCACTCGCGGCCGCGAACCCATAGGCACGTTGGCCCAGGAAGATCTGGTTCATGTAGATTTCCAGAATCTGGTCCTTGGTCAACAGGTGTTCGAGCTTGAAGGTCAGTAGTACTTCGTAGATCTTGCGGGTGTAGGTTTTCTCGGACGAAAGGTAGACATTGCGCGCCACCTGCATCGTGATCGTCGACGCGCCCTGGCTTTTCATATTGCCGAGGTTGGCGAGCCCGGCACGCAGCATGCCCTTGTAGTCGACGCCGCCGTGTTCGTAGAAGCGCGAATCCTCAATCGCCAGTACGGCATCGGTCATGACTTTCGGAATACTCTTGAGTGGCGTCAGGTTACGCCGCTCTTCGCCGAATTCGCCAAGCAGGATTCCTTCGACCGAAAACACCCGTAGCGGGAGTATTGGCCGATAGTCGGACAATTCGGATACGTCGGGCAAATTCGGGAACGCGACCGCCATCGCTATACCGATGACCATGGCCAACACCGCCGCTGCGGCACCTGCCAGCCCGAACAGCCAGCCAAAGGCGCGCAACAACGCGTTTTGCCGGGACGGATCGTTCGATGCGCCAGGACGCGACGGCGGTATTGCTGGTGGAGTGGACTTGGGGGGCATTGATACGGTGAAACAGCGCATATCCATTATAAAAATGGAATTCGCAATTGTCGGTTGAGGACGCAGTCATATTGTTGCCGCGCAGCTTTGGACTGCCCCAACTGCGCTTGGCAACTGACAGGTGACAAGGAAAAACGTCTGCTTTTGGCAACGCTTGTGCTGAGTAAAAATGGAAAATTCCTTTGCGTGACAAGGGCCTTACTGATAGCATTCAAGTGAATTCTTAAGTTTTGCCGGTTCTGGATCGGCCTGTTGCAGGGGACCGCCTTGATCTCATTGGGGTCGTTGTTTAGTCGTCAACCAGCACCGTTGCTGGGTTTGGACATCAGCTCGTCCAGCGTCAAGCTGGTGGAGTTGAGCCGTGACAAGGCCGGAAATCTGGTGCTGGAGCGGTGTGCAATCGAACCGCTGGAACGCGGCTGGATTACCGACGGGAATGTGGAGAAGTTTGACGAGGTGGCAGAGGCTGTACGGCGCCTGGTCAAGAAAAGCGGGACCAAGACCAAGAGTGTGGCAATGGCGCTGCCTCCATCGGCGGTTATTACCAAACGCATCGTCTTGCCAGGTGGCCTGTCGGATCTGGAACTGGAAGCCCAGGTAGAGGCCGAGGCAAACCAATACATCCCTTTCCCCCTCGACGAAGTGAGTCTGGATTTTTGCGTGGTGGGTCCCAGCACCTCTTCGGTGGGAGACCTCGACGTGTTGATTGCTGCGTCACGCCGCGAGAAGGTGCAGGATATTCAGGGTCTGGCCGAGGCCGCCGGGCTCAAGCCGGTGGTCGTCGACGTGGAGTCTTACGCGTCACGCCTGGCCACATCACGCTTGATTGAAAGCCTGCCGAACAAAGGCGCCGGGACGATCGTTGCGCTTTTTGAGGTCGGTGCGCTGACAACCAGTATGCAGGTGATCCGTGATCAGGAGGTCCTGTACGACAGAGACCAGGCTTTTGGCGGTGCGCAGTTGACCCAATTGATCGTTCGCCAGTACGGTTTCTCGCCAGAAGAGGCGGAAAGCAAGAAACGCAGCGGTGAACTGCCCGACGATTACGAAGCGAGCGTGCTGCGTCCGTTTGTGGAAAGCATGGTGCAGGAAGTCGGTCGGGCGCTGCAGTTCTTCTTCACCAGCACTCCGCACAACAAGGTCGATCACATCATGTTGGCCGGTGGCTCGGCCGCGCTGCCGGGGTTGACCGCTGCGGTCACCAAACATACCTCTTTCAGTTGCAGCCTTGTCAACCCGTTTGACGGAATGGAGATTGGCGACGGCGTGCGCCTGAAGAAGATGACCAGGGAAGCGCCGTCTTACCTGACCTCGTGTGGCTTGGCCTTGCGGAGGTTCTCAAGGTGATACTGATCAACCTCCTCCCGCACAGGGAAGCGGCGCGCAAGATGCGCCGCGATGTTTTCAATGTCAGTCTGGCAGCCGCATTTTTTGTCGGCTTGCTGATTGCAGCTGGCATCTATTTGTGGTTTCAAGGCCGGATCGCCGACCAGCAGTCACAAAACCGTGTGCTGCAAACCGAGATCAAACGCCTCGAGAGTCAGATCAAGGATATCGCGACGCTCGAATCCGAGATCGCTGGATTGCGCGCGCGCCAGCAGGCGGTGGAGGACTTGCAGTCGGATCGAAATGTGCCGGTGCATTTGATGACTGAGTTGGCGCGGCAGCTTCCGGATGGCGTCTACATCGCCAGCATGAGGCAGGAGAACCAGAACGTCACCCTGCAGGGCTTTGCCCAGTCGAACGAGCGTGTGTCCGAACTGCTGCGCAATCTTGCAAAAAACACGCCTTGGTTTTCCCGCCCCGAGCTGATCGAAATCGTTTCCGGTACGGTCGCTTTGACACCGCGCGACGTGAAGCGCGTCTCCAATTTCACCATGCGCGTGCAACTGATGCGCGCCAGCGAAGCTGAAAAAGCAGTTGCAGTGGTGGTTGGCGCGACTGGACCGGCGGCTGCCGCGGCGGCACCGGCGTCTGCTGCGGTCAAGAAGTAACGGGCTCTTAGTTATGGCAAGTACCAAATTCGATTTCGCTGCGCTGCAAGAGAAACTTGCTGCGCAATTTCGCGGACTGGACCCGAGAGACCCATCCATGTGGCCGGCGTTGCCACGTTATTGCGCGTTTGTCGCGATGGCGGTGCTGGTGGTCGTCGGCCTGTGGTATGCATATATCAGCAACTCGGAAGTGGAACTCCAGGCCGAGCAGGCGACGGAACAGAAGCTACGAGAGGATTACAAGGTAAAGCTGGCCAAGGCGGTGAACCTGGATGTCCTCAAAAAGCAGCGCGAACAAGTGCTGCAGTATGTTACGCAGCTTGAAAAGCAGCTACCGAGCAAAGCGGAGATGGACGCGCTTTTGTCAGACATCAACCAGGCTGGATTAGGTCGAAGCCTGCAGTTCGAGTTGTTCCGTCCGGGTCAGGTTGTGGTCAAGGACTACTACGCGGAACTGCCGATTTCCTTGCGCGTGACTGGTAAATACAACGACATCGGTTCCTTCGCGTCCGACATCGCGAACCTGTCCCGTATCGTGACCTTGAACAACCTTAACGTTACTCCGCGGTCGGATGGCTCCCTCGTCATGGACGCCACGGCCAAGACCTTCCGGTATCTGGATACCAACGAGGTTGCCTCGCAACGCAAGGCAGCGACGGCACCGGGAGCCAAGAAATGACCGAAATGCGTCTGCCCGCCGCCTTGATGCTGGCGCTATTGGTGTCAGCCTGTAGCGACTCGGGAGGGGACGATTTGCAGCGCTGGATGGCGGAACAGCGCAGCCAGACACGTCCCAAGGTCGTGCCAATCGCGGAGCCCAAGGTATTCAAGCCAGAAGGCTACACGCAGGTCGATTTGGTTGAGCCTTTCAGCAAGGAAAAGCTGACACTGGCTCTGAGGCGAGATTCGGGTCAGGCCTCCGCCAACGGCGCACTGGTGGCGCCAGAGCTGGCGCGGCGCAAGCAGGCGCTGGAAGCCTATCCACTCGACGCCATGGCATTGGTCGGCAGCATGGTCCGTGCCGGACAACCGGTTGCTCTGGTCCGGGTCAACAATTTGTTGTACCAGGTCAGACCAGGAGACTACCTGGGTCAGAACTATGGACGCGTCATGAAAATCAACGAGACAGAGGTTGCCCTGCGAGAAATCGTGCAAGACGCTGTGGGCGAATGGATCGAGCGCACAGCATCACTGCAACTTCAGGAGAGGTCCAAATGAAAAATCAGAATGGGTGGCTCGCGATGGGGCGCTGCAGGACACTGGCATCGGGCTTGTCGTTTTTGCTGGCGTCATTTGCTGCGCAGGCGCAGTCCGCCATCGAGGCGGTGACTGGTTCTATGCAAGGTGGCACTGAGGTCATCCGTATTGATTTGTCCCAGGCATTGACTGCAGTTCCAACCGGGTTTGCGATTCAGTCGCCAGCCAGGATTGCGCTGGACTTCCCGGGTGTCTCCAATGCCATGGGTCGATCCACCGTTGAGGTCAATCAGGGCAATTTGCGCTCGGTCAGTGTGGTGCAGGCAGGCGACCGCACGCGTGTGGTCCTTAACCTCAAACAGCCGACCGCTTACAAGGCGCAGATTCAAGGAAAGTCGTTGCTGGTTGTGCTCGATCCGGTGGCTGGCGCTGCGGTCGCCGCTGCGCCAAACGCGGTGTTCGCGGAAAACCGCAATCGGGACAGCTTGCCGATCAAGGATCTGGATTTTCGCCGCGGTACTGACGGTGCCGGACGTATCGTGGTCGCATTGCCGAACAACCAGGTTGGTGTGGATGTGCGCGTGCAGGGTCAAAACCTGGTGGTGGAGTTCCTGAAGTCGACGTTGCCGGAAGGCCTGCGACGCCGGCTCGACGTGACTGACTTCGGCACCCCGATCCAGACTGTCACCACATTCCAGACCGGCGATCGTGTCCGGATGGTGATCGAGCCGCGCGGCGCCTGGACGCACAGCGCGTACCAGAGTGATGAGCAGTTTGTGCTGGAGGTCAAGCCGCTGAAAGTGGATCCGACCAAGCTGACACAGGGACCGGGTTACTCAGGGCAAAAGCTGTCATTGAATTTCCAGAATATTGAGGTGCGCTCGCTGCTGCAGGTGATCGCCGACTTCACGAATTTCAACATCATTACGTCGGATTCCGTCAGCGGCGCAGTGACGTTGCGTTTGCAGGACGTCCCGTGGGATCAGGCGCTGGACATTATTTTGCAGGCCAAAGGCCTGGGCATGCGCAAGACGGGTAACGTGTTATGGATCGCGCCGCGCGACGAAATCAATGCGAAGGAAAAACTCGAACTCGAGTCGATAGCGGCTTTGCAGAACCTGGAGCCGCTGCGCACGCAGGCATTCCAGATCAATTACGCCAAGTCAACGGAGATCGCCAGCAGCTTGACCGCGGCCGGCAGCGGCGGCGGTGGTGCAGCGGCTGCCAGCCGCATCCTGAGTGTGCGCGGCAGTGTCATTGCCGAGGCCCGCACCAACCAGCTTTTTGTCACGGATATCGCCAGCAAGCTGGAACAGGTGCAGCAAATGATTGCCAAGCTTGACATACCGGTACGGCAGGTGTTGATCGAGGCGCGTATTGTTGAGGCCTCTGACACTTTCGGCAAGTCGCTTGGCATCAAGCTCGGCGGTGGCCTGCGGCCGACGGGCGGCATCAAAATTGTGAGCGCCGGGGGCAGCTCCGTCAACACCGTGTTCGGCGCGACGACCGTGGAGGGTATTGCCAACGTAACCTCGAACAACTTCGTCAACTTGCCGGCGGTGGGCCAGGGCGGTTACAGCCCGGCTACCTTCGCAGTTTCGATCTTCAACTCGGCGGCAAACCGGTTCCTCAACCTGGAACTGTCCGCGCTGGAAGCGGACGGCAAGGGCAAAGTGGTATCGAGTCCGCGGGTTGTCACCGCCGACCAGATCAAGGCCTTGATCGAGCAGGGAACCGAGTTGCCGTACCAGGTTGCTACATCCAGTGGGGCAACTTCGATTGCCTTCCGCAAAGCCAACTTGAAACTGGAGGTTACTCCTCAAATCACTCCAGAGGGCAACATCATTCTGGATCTGGACGTCAACAAGGACACGGTTGGGCAGGCCACGGCGGCCGGTTTCGCCATCAACACCAAACACATCAAGACCCAGGTACTGGTCGAAAACGGCGGTACGGTTGTGATCGGCGGCATTTTCGAGTTGACAGAAACCGACAGCGAATCCAAGGTTCCGGGATTGGGCGACATTCCGGTGCTGGGAAACCTGTTCAAAACGCGATCACGGATCGTGAACAAGCAGGAAATGCTGGTGTTCATTACGCCAAAGACGATTACCGATAAAGCGGTTTCGCGTTAACCGGAAGGGTGGCCGCTTTCTGCGGCCGCAACCGTGTTGTTCAGTTTGATCGGCCTGCCCGGCTCCGGAAAGTCAACCGTGGGGCGCCAATTGGCGCGTCGCCTTCAGTTATCTTTTCTTGACTCGGACCAAGTGATCGAAGGCCGGATAGGCTGTTCCATCCGGGAATTTTTCGAGCGCGAAGGCGAAGAGCGCTTTCGGGAGCTTGAAAGTACCGTGATCGATGAGCTGACTCGGATTCCCAGCTGCGTGTTGGCTACTGGCGGAGGGGCCGTGTTACGTCCAGCCAACCGGCAATTCCTGTCCGAACGCAGCTACGCCGTCTACCTCAAATCGTCCGCCGAAGAGCTTTTCCGGCGATTGCGGCATGACCGCAATCGGCCCTTGCTGCGAGTGGCCGATCCGTTGGCGCGGCTGCGAGACCTGTATGCCGTGCGAGATCCTCTGTACCGCGAAACTGCAAATTTCACCATTGAAACAGGCCGACCATCAGTGGCGACTCTCGTCAACATGATCGTGATGCAACTCGAGCTGGCCGGAGTGTGGCCGGCCGCCACGGAGTCAGGCTGAGGCTGCCCTAAACTACTTTTTCATGTCCGTTCCCTTTGTCAACGAGCAAGTGCTGATCAACCTGGCCGAGCGCAGTTATCCGATCTGGATCGCTGGAGGTTTGTTGGCAGATGCGCGAACCTACCTGGAGTTGCCATCTGCTGCAGCCGCGATGGTAGTGACGAACACTACGGTCGCGCTCTTGTACCAGGACCGGTTGGTCGCCGCATTGCGTGGCCGTTATCAGCATGTGTATAGCGTGGCGCTTCCCGACGGCGAGGAACACAAGACCTGGCAGACCCTGAACCTGGTGTTCGACGCGCTGTTGCGCAATGCCTGCGATCGCAGGACGGTACTGTTTGCGCTTGGTGGTGGTGTAGTGGGTGACATGACTGGCTTTGCTGCGGCGTGCTATATGCGGGGTGTTCCGTTTGTCCAGGTGCCGACCACTTTGCTAGCCCAGGTCGATTCATCGGTAGGCGGCAAAACCGCAGTCAATCATCCGCTTGGCAAAAACATGATCGGGGCCTTTTACCAACCGGTGAAAGTGATTTGTGATCTGGATACGCTGTCCAGCTTGCCAGCGCGCGAGATGAGCGCCGGGCTGGCCGAGGTGATCAAGTACGGTCCGATTGCCGACATGGCTTTTTTTGACTGGACCGAGGCCAATCTGGACGCTTTGCTCGCCCGCGACCGTCGCACATTGGCGTTTGCGGTGCGCAGGAGTTGCGAAATAAAGGCCTCCATCGTCGGTCAGGACGAACGGGAGGCGGGGCTGCGCGAAATCCTGAATTTTGGCCACACCTTTGGGCACGCAATCGAAGCGGGGCTTGGGTATGGCCAGTGGCTGCACGGGGAGGCGGTTGCATGCGGCATGGTGATGGCAGCCCATTTGTCGTGTCGATTGGGCCGCGTCGACGGCGCATTTGTGGACCGTTTGACGCGACTGCTGCGGCGCGCCGGCCTGCCTGTGGTGGGCCCTGTCCTGCCGGCGCCGCAGCCGGCGTTGCCTGGTGACGACAATGCCAGTCGCTACCTGCAGCGGATGCGTACGGACAAGAAAGCCCATGCGGGTGAGATCCGGTTCGTGGTGACTGGCCCGCCAGGCACGGCGCACGTGCAGGCTGCGCCCGATGCCATGGTGCGCCAGGTGATTGACACGGTCTGTGGCTGAGGCACTCGCGGTTTATGCCTGCGACCCAGGGCGCTCCCGAGGCCGCCGGTACCAGGAGGTGCTCGCACCCGGAAGGACCGAGTTCCAGCGCGACCGTGATCGCGTCATTCATTGCTCTGCCTTTCGCCGGCTGGTCTACAAGACTCAGGTATTCCTGAACCATGAAGGCGACCTGTTCCGGACACGCCTGACACACTCGCTTGAAGTCGCACAACTGGGGCGCTCCATTGCGCGTTCCCTGTGCCTGGACGAGGACCTGGTGGAGGCGATCGCATTGGCGCACGACCTTGGGCATACTCCGTTCGGCCACGCTGGCCAGGATGCGCTCAACGCCTGCATGGCTGACTTCGGTGGCTTCGAACACAATTTGCAAAGCCTGCGTGTGGTCGACTTGCTGGAGGAGCGTTACGCGGATTTCGACGGCCTGAACCTCACGTTCGAATCGCGCGAAGGGATCCTGAAACACTGCTCGGTGCGCAATGCCCGACGTCTGGAGGCAGCTGAGCCGGACTGGGTGGATGGGCTTGGCGGAGTTGGACGCCGCTTCCTGGAGAAGACGCAACCAAGCCTGGAAGCCCAGTTGTGCAACGTTGCCGATGAGATCGCCTATAACGCGCACGATGTCGACGACGGAATCCGTTCTGGCCTGATCACGCTGGAGCAACTCAGGCAAGTGCTTTTTTTCGATGATTTCCTGCGCCAAACGCTGCAAGCCAGGCCGCAGCTGCGGGACGCGGTGCATGACCGGCGCCTGTTGTATGAGACGATACGGCGCATGCTCAGCGCACAGGTGTACGACGTCATCGCCGCAACGCAAGGCCGCTTGCACAGGGCCAGGCCCGGCAGTGTCACCGATGTCCGCACTATGCCAACCTTGCTTGGCTTTTCGCCTGCGACGGCGCAGGGTTCGGCGTCGCTCAAGCATTTTTTGTTGCACCAGCTATACCGCCATCCGAAGGTCATGCAGACCACCAATGACGCCAAACGCGTGGTGGCCGACCTGTTTGCAGCCTATACGACCGCGCCGCACGCGATGCAGGCTGGCTTCGCGGCGCGTGCCGGTTCGGCTGCTGGCCAGGCGCATCGGGTCGCACGCGTGGTGGCCGACTACATCGCCGGGATGACGGACCGCTTTGCATTGCGCGAGCACGAGCGGCTCACCGGCCAGAAGCTGCTGGCCTGATGCAATGCTGCGATTCTGGCAGTCACAACTGGAACTGGTCGTTGTTGTTGCCGGTGTCAGTGCCGCCGCCAGCGGCGGCTGGAGCCGGACCTGGTGCGTAGCCGATGTGTTGGCCAGGTTCGGCCCGTGGATCACACGCCAGCGGCAACATATGGTGCTGCGCTGATGCTAATTACCGACCACGCACTGGCCCAAGTCGTGGTGGCAGACATGACGCACTGGCTGGAAGCTGCAGTTGTGGGGCTGAATCTGTGCCCTTTTGCCAAATCGGTGCAGGTGCGCGGACAAATCCGTTTTGCGGTCAGTGCGGCGACCGACCCGGACAGCTTTTTGCAGGATCTGCGGCTGGAACTCGATGAATTGATCACGGCGCCGCCACAGGTTCGGGAAACCACGCTGCTGATGGCGGCCGCATGCCTGGACGACTTCTGGGAATTCAATGCATTCTTTCAAAGGGCCCAGAAGCTGTTGCGCGATACTGGACTCGAGGGAACGTTTCAAATTGCGAGTTTTCATCCCGACTACCAGTTCGCCGACGCGGGCGCCGATGCCATCACCAATTACACCAACCGCGCGCCATACCCTACGCTGCACTTGTTGCGCGAAGCCAGCGTGGATCGGGCGGTCGCCACATTTTCTGAGGCCGCGGTGATTTTCGAAGGCAATATGCAAACCCTGGAGCGCCTTGGAGTCGACGGCTGGAGTGCTCTGGGGATCAAGCGCTCGGCAGAGCGCCTGGCGCCTGGACGCGCCGACCAGGCTTCCCCGAACGGGACTGACCCGTGATCGCGCCGGTTCGCATGCGCCGGCCCGCGTCGGGCACACCGGCAGCCAGGTTTTCTGGCCCGGATCTCGCCGATTTGCGGCCCGGTCAATCGCTGGAGCTGCTGCAGGAGTTGCATATCCTTACGGTCGATGGGCGCATCAACCAGGACTCGCGCCGAAAACTGAAGCAGGTTAACCACCTGTACGGTTTCATTGAAAAAATCCTGCTCGAGTTGTCATCCGCGGCAACCGTGTCGCAGGTGTCCCCGGGAGTCGCCGCTACGGCAGCAGGTTTGACGGTGGCAGACCATGGCGCTGGCAAGTCCTACCTCGGTTTCATTCTGTATGACCTGTTCTTCCGTTCCCGTGCTACCGGGTGGATCTACGGCGTGGAGACACGTTTGGAGCTGGTGCAGAAATCACAGGTACTTGCGGCCCGGCTGGGCTTCGAGCGCATGACATTTTTTCCCCTCAGGGTGTGCGAGGCGGCAGCGTCGGATGAGATGCCTGCGCACATTGATCTGGTCACCGCCCTACATGCCTGCGACACCGCCACCGATGATGCGATTGCCTTCGGCTTGCGCAAGAAGGCCCGTTTCATGGTGCTGGTCCCGTGTTGCCAGGCCGAACTTGCACGCATGCTCAACGCCAGCAAGGCGCTGAGCCTGCGCAAGACGCCTTTGGCCGAACTATGGCGCCATCCGGTGCACACGCGCGAACTCGGCAGCCAACTCAGCAACGTGTTGCGGTGTCTGTACCTGGAAGCTTGTGGTTACGAGGTCACCGTGACTGAATTGGTCGGCTGGGAGCACAGCATGAAAAACGAACTGATTCTTGCGCGCCATAGCGGAAAATGCAACGTGGTCGCGGGCACGCGGCTGCGGGCCTTGCTGGAACAGTTTGGCTTGCAACAGTTGCTGCAGACCCGCTACCAATGGTTGGCGCAGTCGCACTGACGGTCGCAGCGAGTTGCGGCAAGCGGCAACAATACCAACTGTAAGAATGGGATACACGATGGTCACAATGATGGTTCCCAGGGGATTCCTGCTGGTGTTTTCCATGCTGTTGCTGACCGGCTGTGCCACGTCCAGCCCGGACTTGGTGCAGCGGGGTGATGTCCAACGCCTGGCGTCGGTCGAAGAGGCCGTGATCGTGTCAATTCGTCCAGTGCAGGTCGACGGCAGCCAGTCGGGCGCGGGTGGCACCGCCGGCGCAGTGATTGGTGGAGTTGCCGGCTCGAGCGTCGGTGGTCGGCGCGAGGGCCTCGTTGTGGGCATATTGGGTGCGGTCGCCGGGGCCGTGGCTGGGAATGCCATCGAGCGCGCAGCCACGCGGGAAGACGCAGTGGAGATCCTGTTGCAGTTCACAGGGGGTGAGCGGCGAGCAATTGTCCAGGCCCGTGGCAGCGAAGTGCTGGCGCTGGGCGATCGCGTAACTCTGGTCACGACCGGCGGCAGGACGCGCGTGACCAAGGCGCCGCTGCGCCAATAGGTCGACCATGGCACGCCTCGCGCGACTCGCCATTGCGGGACTGCCGCACCACCTGCTGCAACGCGGAAACAACCGCCAGCCGATTTTCCTGCGCCCATCCGAGCGCGGGTTCTTTTTGCAGCGACTTGCGACGTACGCCGCGCAATTCGGTGTCTCGGTGCACGCCTATGTGTTGTTGCCCGACCACTTTCACCTGGTAGCCACACCCCGCACTGACGGCGCCTTGCCGGATCTCATGCAGGCCCTGGGGCGCAGCTATGTTCGGTACTTCAACGATGCGCATGGGCGTACCGGCACTTTATGGGATGGGCGTTACCGCTGTGCCGTATTACAGGCGCACACGTTTTTGCTGCCATGCATGGCCGGTCTGGACCTGCATCCAACACGGGCGGGACTTGTTTCGCACCCGGCCGAATACGCCTGGTCCAGTTATGGCCATTACGCCGGCCTTCGGGTCGACCCTCTGCTAATCGCACCGGATGAAGTATGGCAACTTGGAAACACCCCGTTTGCCCGGGAGTCCTGCTACCGGCAACTGGTCGAAAAGGGTGTTACCACTGACCAGCAGAAGGCGCTCACACGCTCGGTACTACACGGCTGGGCACTAGGAGACCCTCAATTCGTTGCACAGTTGCAACGTGCCACCACACGTCGGCTTTCGCCAGCTGCGCGTGGCAGGCCGATGCTTGCCCGCTGACTTCTTGCAATTGGCTGCTACTCGGTGATCCTCGCACAGGATTTAATATGTCCCCATTAATTTTTTTTAATAGCGTATATTGAATTAAATAGTATCTGACCCTATTTAATTGTTTTGGTACCAATGTTGCGGCGCAGTAAACTAATTGTTCTGCGTAAATCCTGCATCAGCGTGTAGGGCAACGCCCGCAGCAAGCTTGAATTGGGGGAATGACATGGCGACGATTGCTGAGATTGAGTACCTGGAACAACACGGCTTGTATTCGCGTGCCGATGAACATGATTCCTGCGGCGTGGGCTTCGTGGCAAACATCCGTGGCGTTAAATCACACGAGATCGTTCAGAGCGCGCTGAAGATTCTGGAAAACCTGGACCACCGTGGCGCAGTCGGCGCCGACAAACTGATGGGTGACGGGGCCGGCATTTTGTTGCAGTTGCCGGACGCCTTGTACCGAGAAGAGATGTCAGCACAGGGAGTTGTCTTGCCAGCACCTGGTGAGTACGGCGTCGGCATGATTTTTCTGCCCAAGGAACATGCTTCGCGGCTCGCCTGCGAGCAGGAAATGGAACGTGCCATCAAGGCGGAGGGGCAGGTTCTGCTGGGCTGGCGTGACGTGCCGGTGAACCGGGAGATGCCGATGTCTCCGGCGGTGCGAACCAAAGAGCCAGTGATGCGCCAGGTGTTCATCGGGCGTGGCAACGATGTGATCGTGCAGGATGCGCTGGAGCGCAAGCTGTACGTGATCCGCAAAACCGCCAGCGCGGCGATTCAGAACCTGCACCTCAAACACAGCAAGGAGTACTACGTTCCCAGCATGTCCAGCCGTACAGTTGTCTACAAGGGCCTGTTGCTGGCAGATCAGGTTGGCACCTACTTCTGCGACCTGGAGGATGTGCGCTGTGTGTCAGCGCTGGGCCTGGTACACCAGCGCTTTTCCACAAACACCTTCCCGGAGTGGCCGCTGGCGCATCCCTACCGCTATGTCGCGCACAACGGCGAAATCAATACCGTCAAAGGCAACTACAACTGGATGAAAGCGCGTGAGGGTGTGATGTCCTCCCCGGTGTTGGGCGCCGACCTGCAGAAACTCTACCCGATCAGCTTTGCCGGACAGTCGGACACGGCCACCTTTGACAACTGCCTGGAACTGCTCACCATGGCGGGCTACCCGATTGGCCAGGCTGTGATGATGATGATTCCTGAGCCGTGGGAGCAACACGCCACGATGGATGAACGGCGCCGCGCCTTCTATGAATACCATGCGGCGATGCTGGAGCCCTGGGACGGGCCAGCCTCGATCGTGTTTACCGACGGCCGCCAGATCGGTGCGACGCTGGATCGCAACGGCCTTCGTCCGTCGCGTTATTGCATCACAGACGACGATCTGGTGATCATGGCGTCCGAGTCGGGCGTGTTGCCGGTTCCGGAGAATCGCATCGTGCGCAAGTGGCGCCTGCAGCCAGGAAAGATGTTCCTGATTGATCTCGAGCAGGGGCGCATGATCGATGACGAGGAACTGAAGTCGAACGTGGCCAATGGCAAGCCCTACAAA
>JAJAZK010000328.1 GCA_026785765.1 Rhodoferax sp.
CAGCGATCCCGAGCGCCGCCAATGGGACTGGCGCACCCGGGTCGTCCACTCCCATCCGCGTGCGAAAGTCCGGCTCCAGCGGATAGACGTAAATCGCCTTGACCGTTTTGTCCTTCTTGCGTGAGCACGGTCACCAATAGCGATGGTGTTTACCCGGAAATTGATCAAGCAGCGTGATGAATGCGGGGTGACCCCCCTCAGGGAACTTGAACAAATGGACCCTTTGGGGGAGTCTCTGGTTCCGACGCCAAGAGACCAACCCAGTGTGCCATGCCCTGCTGCAAGCCCCCAAGTTTTTGTTGTTGCTGTTTCAAATCGATCAAGACGAGGCAACAAAGACGCATGCCAGTAACTGTCAGTGGTGTGGCGACGTTCTTCACCGTGCCAACTATCCTCGCAAGCCCAGGGGTTGCCCGATAGAAGTTCGGGCTGATTATTCGTCGCGGTTCAGCTTCTGCTGTAAAACGTGCCGCCGTCGTACAACATCGATGTCGGTTCGCTTCCTTGGTCGGCGCGTTTATCTGGCGCTGATCGTGGTACTGGCGTCTGCCCGGCATGACAAGCCGACACCAGCAGTGGCGCGGGCTTCAGCACTGCTCAACGTTCCGGCTCTTACCCTGCAACGCTGGCGCCAGTGGTGGGTTGAGCAGTTTCCGCTCACCCCCCTGTGGCAGGCTGCGTGTGCGCGCTTCATGCCGCCGGTGCCGACCGAGCTGTTTCCGGCCAGCCTGTTGGAACGTTTTATCGGCGACGCCGAAGAGGCACTGATGCGTCTGCTGGTCTTTCTCACGCCGATCACGGTCGTGCAGCCGGTCACGCTCCGTGCGGGGTGCTGATCACCCGCAGAAGATGCCGATAGCCTATTTCCCCGAGGGTTTGTAGCCTTCGTTCCCATGTGTGGTGCCGCCGGCGCCAACTTACTGGGAGACCTTGTTGACCTCGAATACCGATCCACCCAAACGCGATCGATGGGCGCGGCTGCGCTTCTCGATCATCGGCTCGCTGTTGGCCGCACCGCCCGCCGCCGGGGAACTGCTGCCAGCGCTGACCGCACTCTCGGCCAAATCCTGGCGGGATCCCGTCTCGGCCTTGGATGTGAGCTTTGGCGTCTCAACCCTGGAACGCTGGTACTACAAGGCCCGTTCGGCCGAGGACCCGGTCGCCGCCCTGCAAAACCGGCGGCGCGACGATGTCGGCCGTTTCCCCAGCGTGAGTCCGACTGCCATCGCCACGCTGGTCAGCCAATATCGCGAGCACCCCGGCTGGACGATGCAGCTACATGTCGACAACCTCCGGGTGACGCTGGGCGGCAGCGATACAGCCGTGCCCTCCTATCCGACGGTGCGCCGCTACCTTCAGGCCAAGGGCATGTTCCGCCAGGCCCGACCCAAGCGCGCCACCGACGGCGCGCTGGCCGCCCGCGACCGGCTCGAACGCCTGGAAGTCAGAAGCTTCGAGGTCGATCATGTGTCCGCACTCTGGCATCTGGACTTCCATCACGCCTCGCGCAAGGTGCTCACCCGCGCAGGCACCTGGGTCAAGCCGATGCTCTTCGGGGTCATCGATGATCGCTCCCGCCTGGTCTGCCACCTCCAGTGGTATTTCGACGAGACCACCGAGAGCTTGGTCCACGGTCTGTGTCAGGCCTTCATGAAGCGCGGCCTGCCACGCGCACTGATGACCGACAACGGTGCGGCCATGCTGGCCGAAGAGACGGTCACCGGCTTGGCCCAACTGGGCATCGTCCATCAGACGACGCTACCTTACAGTCCGCACCAAAACGCGAAGCAAGAATCCTTCTGGGGCCGCGTCGAGGGTCGCTTGATGGCCATGCTGGAAGGAGAAGAGACACTGACGCTGGAGGTGCTCAACCAAGCCACACAGGCTTGGGTCGAGCAGGAGTATCACCGCACCGTGCACAGCGAACTCGATGCCACCCCGCTGGCGCGGTATCTGGATGGCCCTAACGTTGGCCGTGACTGTCCCGCCACTACGGTCCTGTCGACGGCCTTTCGTGTCGAGGTGGCACGTCGGCAACGGCGCGCCGATGGCACGGTCAGCCTGGAAGGCGGCCGCTTTGAGATTCCGGCGCGCTATCGCCATCTCGGGCAGGTTCATCTGCGCTATGCCCGCTGGGATCTGACCAAGGTCGACCTGGTAGACCCACGGACCGGGGCCATCCTCTGCCCGATCAAACCGCTGGATAAGTCCGCCAATGCGGATGGCCAGCGAAAGCGTCTGACGCCGGCCGCGGTGGATCTGTCTCCCACGCCGCCGACCGGCATGGCACCGCTGTTGCGCCAGCTGCTCACCGACTATGCCGCGACCGGCTTGCCGCCGGCCTATCTCCCGACGATTGACAAGGACCTCAAATGAACCAGAAACTGCTCGCGCTGTATGGACTTAAATGGAATCCGTTCTCTCCCGAATTACCGACCGAGGCGATCTACGTTGCGCCCCGGATTGAGAATTTCTGCTGGCGGATCGAGCATGCCCAGATCCGCGAAGGTGGCTTTGCGATGATCCACGGTGATCCGGGCACGGGTAAGAGTGTGGCCTTGCGCCTGCTGGCTCAGCGTCTGTCGCGACTACCCGACATTACCGTCGGTGCGGTCAATCATCCACAGAGTAACCTCGCCGACTTCTATCGCGAACTGGGTGACATCTTTGCCGTGCCGCTGCGCCCGCATAACCGCTGGGGTGGCTTCAAGGCGTTGCGCGAGGTGTGGTTTGCGCATCTGGAAACAACGCGTCGCCGACCGGTGCTGTTGATCGACGAGGCCCAGGAGATGAGTCCGGCCGCACTTTGTGAGTTGCGCTTGTTGGCCAGTGCGCGTTTCGATTCGCAGCCGCTTTTGTGTGTGGTACTGGCCGGCGATGCGCGCTTGATCGAGAAGCTGCGCCGGGAGGAGTTGGTACCGCTAGGCTCGCGTATTCGTACGCGGCTCGCCACCGAGTACGCCAGCCGTGACGAACTCCTGGCGTGCCTCGATCACCTGATTGCGGGTGCTGGTAATGCCAGCTTGATGACGCCGCCGCTTCGGCAAACGCTCGCCGATCACGCGGCGGGCAATTACCGCATCCTGACCACGCTCGCGGCCGAATTGCTCGCCGCTGCTGCACAACGTGACTTGGCGGTGCTCGATGAGAAGCTTTATCTGGAGGTGTTTGCCCAGCCCGAGCAGGCCCCGCGTCGCACAGCCGCCAGTCGTTGAGCCGGACTCGACCGCCATGCGCTCCGATTCCCGCCCCGTTGATATCACCATCAATCTGCCACCGCTCCCGGATGAGGCCGTCGTTGAAATTCAGGACTTCCTCTACGCGATCCTCGATCTCTTCGACACGCATTATGGCCATCAGATACAACGCTTCTTCGAAGACCACTCCGAGGCCAATCTCAAGAATCCCAAGCCGCCTCAATCGACCGAGGATCCGCCTTTCTGACCCCGGCTCGATCCAATGAGAAACGCCGTCAAACAAAACTGACGGCGTTTCTCTTTCTGCACTCTGTCTTCAACCATCAGCAATCGTGAAAAACAGAACATTGAATCATGTGACCACACTCACGTGAGCACGGTCACCAATAGCGATGGTGTTTACCCGGTAATTGATCAAGCAGCGTGATGAATGCGGGGTGACCCCCCTCAGGGAACTTGAACAAATGGACCCTTTGGGGGAGTCTCTGGTTCCGACGCCAAGAGACCAACCCAGTGTGCCATGCCCTGCTGCAAG
>JAJAZK010000329.1 GCA_026785765.1 Rhodoferax sp.
CACGCGTTGCCGCATCGAGCAGCAGCACGCGTCGCAATGCGGCCAGCATCAGCATCAAGGTGTGCTCCGCAACCGCCTGGCTATTGCTGCCAGGCATGTTGCACACCGCGATGCCACGCGCGCGCGCTGCGTCAAGATCAATCGTGTTGACTCCGACGCCGATCTTCTGGATCAGACGCAAGCGTGGCGCAGCAGCGATCATGGCGGCGCTCACTGGCTTGAGCACATGCAGCAACACCTGCATCTTTGGCAATGCGGCATCGAACCCTCCGGTATCGGCTTCATCGACCAGTTGCACCGTGAGTCCCTTTAGGGCCGAACAAGCCGCGTCCAGCATGCCGCGCAAGCCAATGCTGGCGCGGTAATGCAATACGGCACGCAGGCCGTCGGCGACATTCATTGCATGGCTCTCAAGTGAGGTTCCTGGGCGCGGGTGGCAAGAGGGCTGGAACGGGCGACGGGCATGGCATCTAACACCCCCCGATTTTGCAACTTTGCCAACCACCTTGGCTCTGAGTCAAGCCCGCGCCAACGACAAGCCCGCCAGCAACGGCGCAGTTGCCAGCCGTTGCCCGACCATGGTCTATCATCATTTCACTGGTGCCGACATGTACACACCGACCTGGCTGACCGTTCCGGCAGGTCCTTTCACCATGGGCAGCGACGCGCGCGACACGGCACCACCGCTTGCCAACGAGTTCCCGCAGCAGCACCTGGTACTGGAGCACTACCGCATCAGCCGCGTGCCGGTAACCAATGCGCAATACCAAACGTTTTGCGTCGCCACAGGCCACGCGGCGCCGGGCCACTGGCGTGCGGCAGCGCCAGCCGCTGGCACCGAGTTGTGCCCGGTCACCTACGTCAGCTGGCACGATGCACAGGCCTTTTGCGTGTGGGCCAAAGTGCGCCTGCCCAGCGAAGCCGAATGGGAAAAGGCCTCCCGCGGGCCTTTGACGGTGGCGCCCGGCGCGACGCCCAACCAACGCTGGTGGCCCTGGGGAGACACGCTGCCCGACGCGACCCGCTGCCACTTCGATGGCCACGCGCAAGGCCTTGCGCCAGCGGCCCAAGGCGTGTTGCCGGTAGGCCAGTTTCCGCTTGGTGCCAGCCCGTACGGCGTGCTCGACATGGCAGGCCATGCCTGGGAATGGACGAATAGCCGCTACCGTGCCTATCCCTACCGGGCCGACGACGGGCGCGAAGATCTGCGCCAACCTGGCGCGCGGGTGCTGCGCGGCGGCTCTTACCAGGACGGCCCGGGTCCTATCCGCTGCGCCGCGCGCCACAGCATGGTGTGCGGCGTGCGCGATGTCTACATCGGCTTTCGCGTTGCCGCCACCAGTGCCAGCCCCACCCTCGCACTGGACTGGGTCGACATTCCCGCTGGCCCGTTTGTGTTGGGCAGCCAGAAGGTGGCGCTGCGTGGCAGCGCGGTGCTGGGCAGCGAGTTACCCCAGCACCAGGTGCAACTGGCTGCGTTTCGTATCGCACAGGTGCCCGTGATCAATTCCGCCTACGCCGAGTTTGTGCGTGCTACCGGAACCCCGGCGCCGCCGCACTGGCCCAAAGGCGTGTTGCCGGCCCGTCTGTACGACCATCCGGTAACCCATGTCGACTGGCACGATGCACAGGCCTTTTGCCGTTGGGCCGAAGTGCGCCTGCCCAGCGAGGCCGAGTGGGAAAAGGCGGCGCGCGGCGCTGGTAGCGCAGGCGCAGCAATCTACCCCTGGGGTGATGCAGCACCGGACAGCGGGCGGCTCAACTACCGGCGCAACCGCAAACGCCTGGCCACGACACCGGTGGGCCACTATCCGCGCGGCGCCAGCCCCTACGGCGCGCTCGACATGGCCGGCAATGTGTGGGAGTGGGTCAGCAGCGCCTATGCGCCCTATCCCTACCAGGCGGACGACGGCCGCGAGGACCCGGCCGCCCCGAGCCAGCGCGTGTTGCGCGGCGGCTCCTTTGCCAGCCCGCATGCCAGCTTCGTGCGGTGTGCCATGCGCAGCCTGAGTTACCCTACGCGGCGGCGCGAGCACATCGGGTTTCGCGTGGCGCTGTAGCGGCGCGGCACTATTACTAGCGACCAACACGACCGCCAAGGGCTGTCTGGGAGTCGTCCCAGACAGCCCGCGTTTCCAGCACCGCATCGGCTGCACCGCACACCGCCGCGACCAGGGGTCACCGCGCTCGAGGAGTCACAGCCGCCACACGCCTGGCTCACGGAACCGGCAAAGCCTTGCGCCCCGCGTACACCGCGCCCGCGCCAATGGCTGCCTCGACCCGCAGCGCCTCGTTCCATTTGGCCATGCGTTCGGAGCGGGCGAACGAACCCACCTTGAGCTGGCCGGCATTCCAGCCCACCGCCAGATGCACGATGGCGACGTCTTCAGTCTCGCCCGAGCGCGCCGACACCACCGTGCCCCAGCCGGCGGCGCGTGCCACCTCCAGCGCTTGCCGCGTCTCGCTGATGGTGCCGACCTGGTTGGGCTTGAGCAACACCGCGTTGCACGACCCCGCTGCCACTGCGTCCCGGACCAGGGCCGCGTTGCTGACCAGGAAATCGTCACCAATCACCTGTACCTTGTGGCCAACAGCGGCGGTGAACTCTCGCATACCCTGCGCGTCATCCTCAGCCACCGGGTCTTCGACGGAAAGGATGGGATAGCGCGCAACCCAGCCGACCAGCAGTTCGAGCCAGTCGCTGGTGTCATAACTGCGCTGCTCCAAGCCCAGGGTGTAACGCCCGTTGCGGCCAAACTCGGAGGCCGCGATGTCCAGCGAGATTGCAACCTGGTCGTGGCGGTAACCCGCCGCGTCGATGGCCCGCACCAGGGTCTCCAGCGCTTCTTCGTTGGACTTGAAGTCGGGCCACCAGCCGCCCTCGTCGGCCACACCGCAGCGTCGGCCCATGCGTTCCATCAGCTCGCCCGCCGCACGATACACCTCGGCGGTCATCACCATGGCCTCATCGAAGCTTGCCGCACCAATCGGCATGATCAGGAAATCCTGCACATCCACGCGCCGCCCGGCATGGGCACCGCCGCCGAAGATCTGAATCTCCGGCAGCGGCATGCGCACCGGCGCGCCGCCCGACAGGTGCCGCCACAGCGGCAGTCCGGCAGCAGCCGCAGCGGCCTGCAGCACAGCGAGCGAGGTGGCGATGGTGGCATTTCCGCCGAGCGCAGACTTGGTCGATGTACCGTCAAGCGCAATCATTGCGCCGTCCACCGCCTGCTGGTCCATCGCGTCCATGCCCACGATGCAACGCGCAATCGCCCCGTTTACATTGCCGATGGCGCGCTGCACGTCGAAACCGCCAAGCTGCGGGCCACCATCGCGCAGGTCGACCGCCTCGCGGCTGCCACGCGAAGCCCCGGCCGGTGCGACGCCGCGGCCCCACGCGCCACCCGCGAGCCGCACGTCCACTTCCACCGTGGGGCGGCCGCGCGAATCCCAGATTCGACGCGCCAGAACAGATTCAATCTTGCTACCCATGGCTACCCCAGCGTTGGCGGATTTCGGACAGTTTCAAAGCACTATGCTCCAACAACGGGATCGCAAAACGCCGCACGTGCTCGCGCTCGGCGTCCTGCGTGATGTACTCCACCGGCGACTTGCCATCGATGCGCGCCAACAGCAGGCCCGCCAGCAAGGCGCAGGCGCGCGCTTCGAGGGCTGCCACCGGCTCCCAGTTGACGCCCCCCAGGTAGCTCGCTGTGAGCATGTCGAAGCAACGCAGGTAACCGCTGCGCTGCGCAGGACACCAGACACACTTGAGCAGCAGGTGATTCAGGCAGAAGGCCAGGTCAAACGCCGGGTCACCATACCACGCGCATTCGGCGTCCAGAAAGACCGGGCCGCGCGCGCCGATCAGGATGTTCTTCGGGCTGATGTCGCCGTGTACCAGGGCCAGGCGGGTACCCGCCGTCGTCTCGACCAGCCGCTGCAGCGCGACAGCGCACGCCGGGTGTTTGCGCGCCGCCTCGACAAAGTACGGTTCCAGACGCAGCGCATGGAAGTCGGCGTCGTTGGCAAAGGCACGCGCCAGCTCCGCGTCACCGGCGGTGGCCGCATGGATGGCGACCAGATTGTGGCCAACTGCCTGTGCGGTTGAAGGTTCGATCACTCCGTCGCGCAACAGCGACTTCCAGACCGGGTAGTCGGCCGGTTCCAGCCAGGCCATTGCAAACGCGTTGCCTTGCGCGTCATCGCCCAGAATCTCGGGTACCGCACCCGGGATGACGCGCATCGCCACCCGCAGCCAGGCCACTTCGGCACGGTTGCGCCGTACCGGCGCCTCCCACAGACTGGCCACCTTGAGCCGGGCCAGCGCGCGCTTGATACACAGCGGGCCGGCAACGGTGTCGGCGCGCACGATCAGGGATGACACACCACCGCTAAGCGGCGTTAGCAAAGGCGTCTCCCGGGGTTGCAGCAGTTGCATGCGACGCAAGGCCTGCAACAGCTCTTCGGCATCCGATGGACTCAGGACCAAAGCGTCTGCGGGAATGCCTTTCGGAACAGCCATCACATCCCCTGCAGCCGCGCCAATTCGGCTGGCACGGCCTCAGCCAGAAAATCAAAAACCCGCCGCACCAGCCGGTTGCCGCGAATCTCGCGGTGCACCGCCAGCCAGCAGGGAAGCGCCGGGATTGGCAGTTCCGGCAGTACGCGCACTACGCCTGGCCAATGGCCGATGTTGTAGGCCGCCACAAAGCCGATACCGGCACCGGCTTCCACCATACGGCCATAGGCCACCTGGTGGTCGGTGCGCAACACGAACTGCTGGCGTGACAAGGCGACCCCCTGCGCTGCAAATCCGCGGATCATGGTGTCGTCAAGGTCGTATCCGATCAGCCGGTGCTGCAGCAGATCACGCGCCGAGCGCGGCGTGCCGGCACGTGCCAGGTAGTCGCGGTGCGCGGCAGCAACGATGGCAATTTCACCGAGCTTCTTCGCAATCAGCGAGTTCTGCATGGGCCGCACCATGCGCAACGCGATATCGGCCTCGCGCCGCAGCAGATTGTTCAAGGCATTGGTGGCCACCAGTTCCACCTCAATCCCGGGCTCGAGTTGCTGCAATGCGGCTATTACCGGTGGCATCAGCCAGACTGCCGCAACCTCGCTGGTCGTGATGCGCACCGTGCCCGTGGTCTGGTCGCGTGACTTGGACAAACCGCGCGTCAGGGCCTGCGCGCCGTCCTGCATCGAGCGCGCCGCGTCGGCAATTGCCAGCGCCGCCGCAGTCGGGGTCAGACCGCGACCGGTGCGCTCGAACAGCGGCGCGCCGAGTTGCGCCTCCAGCTCGGTCACATGTCGGCTCAGGGTTGGCTGTTGCGCGCCCAGGCGTCTGGCAGCGCCGGTCAGGCTGCCAGCATCGAGCACGGCCAGAAAACTCTTCACCAAAGCCCAGTCGAAGTGGTCGGGGAGTTCTTGTGCCATGCAAAATTGTATGGCTGGGTTGCAGGTTTAGGCAATTGTCGAATGGCCGGAGTACCGGCAGACTCACCCGATTCGCGCCTCACCGCGCATACCGGACAAAAACACCATGACCCCATCCAAGCAGCCTGCCGTCCTGATTCTGGGAGCCAATGGCCGCATCGGCGTCTGCCTGGCCCCGGCCATCCTTGAGGCCGGTTGGCGCGTGATAGCCCAGCTGCGGCGTAGCCCCGACCCGCGTTTGCCGGTCGCTGTAAAGGGCACACAAACCGATATCGGCAACGCCGTTCAGCTGGCCCGCGACGCGGCCGGTGCCAGCATCGTGGTGCATGCACTCAACCCCCTGTACACCCGCTGGGCCACCGAGCTTTTGCCGATGGCCAGCGCCGCGATGGACGTGGCGCAGCGGCTGGACGCGCGCCTGCTGCTGCCCGGCAGTGTCTACAACTTTGGCGCCTTGATGCCGCCCCTGCTTCTCGAAGACACGCCACAAACCGC
>JAJAZK010000330.1 GCA_026785765.1 Rhodoferax sp.
CCGGGCTCTTGCTGCGGATGGCGCCAGTTTTCTCATCGAGGATGGCTTGGGCCCGGCCCTTGTCAAACTGCGCCCCGGCAACCAGGGCCTGCACTTCGGCGCGCGGGTCGGTCGTCTTGCCCACCAATGCGACCTGCTGCTCGCGCAAACGGTCACCGAGCGCTGCAAGGCGCTGCTTTTGCTGTGCATCGAGTTCGAGCTCCTTAGCCACGCGTTCGACCATCCTGGCCTTGAACTTCGCCGCGTCCTGTTCGCTGATGGCCATGCCGCGTTCGTGGTGATGGCCACCGCAAGCCGACAAACCACCCACAATAATGGTGGCGCCAAATAATCCCAGCAATGTGCGCTTGATCCAGAGTTTCATGATGTTTCCTTTTGGAAAGTTGTTGAACAGGCTTGCAATGGTGCCTGTCAAGCCTTTTGGGGTGCTTTCGGCGCGGTTGCGGCTTGTTTCGGTTTGTTTCACCGCCATGACCGGGCAAAATCAGGGAACCAGCGACGAATCTGACGCTCCATAAACGTACACAGTTAACGGGTTCAAGCATGTCCTCTCCAAACCAGACACTCAACCGACTGCGGCGCCACATCCTCGCCTCGGCGATCGGCATGCCGATGCTGCAGTTCACGGCAACCGCATTGGCCCAAAATCAGCGCCGGGCCACGCCAGCACAATCCGAGGGTCCGTTTTATCCGGTCAACTTGCCGCAGGACAGCGACTTCGACCTGCTGCGCAACGGGGCCCTGGCTTACAGCAGCGGCCAGCCGGCTTGGGTAGAGGGTGTGGTGAGCGACCTGCAGGGCAAACCGCTGCGCGGCGCGCAGGTCGAAATCTGGCAGTGTGACGAAAACGGTCACTACCAGCATCCGCGCGCCGGCAAAGGCGCCGATCCGGCATTCCAGGGGTTTGGCCGCGTCAGCGTGGGCGATGAAGGCCAGTACCGTTTCCGCACGATACGGCCGGCGCAATATGCCGGGCGGACGCCGCACATCCATGTGAAGGTCAAGCTGGCCGGCCGCGAATTGCTCACGACCCAGCTTTACGTGAAGGACGACCCGGGCAATACCCGCGACTTCCTTTGGCGCAGTCTCAGCGACGATGCAGCCCGCACCGCGTTGACCGTCTCATTCAACCCCTCAAGCGACGGACTGCGCGCCTTTTTCCCGATTGTGGTGGCAGTCTGACCCGAGGCCCTTACGGGTACTGCGGACACTACCAAGGCAAAAGGTCAAATCCGGCTTCGAGACCTTTGCCACCACCGATGCCGCCGCAGCAGCAGTGCTGACAATCAACGCAGAGACGACTCAGCTGCGCGGGTCCGCTGGCAGCTACAGATCCATCAGAAGCGTATCGCGCACAATACTGGCTTTGTTTTCGTCGAAACTGCCGACAACGCGGGCCAGCACCTCACCGTTGCGGTTTACCACCAGAACAATCACCTCGTGCACGCCTGCCGCGCCGGCGGCCCGCACAAAGGCAGCGCGGTCGGTGAAAACCGGCATTAACTTGGCGCGTTCATGCTCGGCCTGGTAGCGCGCCAACAATCGCTCTTGCGCCGCTGCGCGCTCTGCTTCATCCTTGGGGTCATTCAAGACCGGCATCCGCAACCAGGGCAGCGACGGGTTCTTGTGCAGGCCCAGACCCTGTACCCAGCCTTCCGCAACCGCACGTTGATCCTTGTGAAACGTCACCACCGCAAGCACCCGCCCGTCCAGAGCGCCGACCATTTCCTGCCTTTGGTCCAGCCCTAGACCCACCTCAACCGGCAAACGTCCCAACACCCCAGTCGAACGGGGCGTGGCCAGAGCTAGCAGCAGCGCCACCACCACGATGGCAACCCAAGCAACTGCGTCGGTCCAGATGACTTTCATGGCGAATCTCCCAACTGACATTGGAATTGGCATCACACCAAAAATTGAACCTTACTCCGTTCGCAAACCTGACGAACAGAAGGGGTCATTGCGATTGCGAGGGCGATTGCGAGGGCGAGGGCGATTGCGAGTGCGATTGCGGTGGCGCTTGCGCAATCCTGTATTTAAGGGTTTTGATTTGCCCAGCGAGCGGGCGGCATTTGCGGGAACCGGTACAGCTTTCGGCCTCGGCGCACCATACTTGGGCGTAATTCATCGTTTCACCTGTCAGCCAGATGGCACGAACTATGCATCTTGGCAAGATCGAAGCGCACCGCGGCAACACCATCAGCAAATGCACGTTTTGCATAAGGCGTCCGAGTAAACCCCGATGGCGACTCTTAACGAACCGGCTAAAGTTTGACGCTTATCACATTCTGGGCAAACTTGTGGATTGCCGAGCCCGCAATAGATTTTCTTCAACTGGAGTTAGTTACATGAAATTTTCCAAGATTCAACTCGCGGCCGCTACGGTAGCCACCATGGGTGCGCTGCTGACGATGCCGGCACATGCTGGCAAGACACTCGACGCAATCAAGGCGCGCGGCTCGGTGGTTTGCGGCGTGAACACCGGCCTGGCCGGGTTTGCCCAAGCCGACTCTTCGGGTAAATGGTCCGGTCTGGACATTGACGTCTGCAAGGCACTGGCAGCAGCCGTTCTAAGCGACCCGGAGAAGATCAAGTATGTGCCGCTGAACGCACAGCAGCGTTTTACCGCCCTGCAATCGGGCGAGATCGACGTGCTGGCGCGCAACACCACCTTCACCCTGACCCGCGACGCCTCACTCGGCTTGAGCCTGACCGTGGCCAATTTCTACGACGGCCAGGGCTTCATGGTGCCAGTGAAAAGCAAAATAAAGAGCGCAAAACAGCTCAAAGGACAAACAGTATGTGTGCAGTCCGGTACCCCCACCGAAAAGAACCTGACCGACTACTCCAAAGCCAATAACCTGAACATCAAGCCGGTTGTGTTTGAAAAGGTCGAAGCGGCCACTGGAGCCTACTTCGCCGGCCGCTGTATTGCCTACACCACCGACGCATCCGGCCTCTCTTCAGTGCGCAGCAAGGAAGCCAAGGACCCGGCAGAACATCTGATCCTGCCGGAGCTGATTTCCAAAGAGCCGCTCGGGCCGATGGTGCGCCGCGGGGACGATGAGTGGTTCGCAATTGTCAAGTGGGTCGTCTACGGCACTATGGAAGCCGAGGAGTATGGCGTTACCCAGGCCAACGTCGACCAGATGAAGGCCTCCAGCACCGACCCGGTGGTACAACGCCTGCTTGGCGCTGGTAACGAAGACACCGGCAAACTGCTCGGTCTGGACAAGGACTGGATGTATCGCGCCATCAAGTCTGTCGGCAACTATGGCGAAAGTTTTGAGCGCAACGTCGGACCCAAGACTCCGCTCAACCTGCCGCGTGGTGTGAACAACCTTTGGAACAAGGGCGGCCTGATGTACGCCTACCCGATCCGTTGATTTTGGGCCTGACACGCTGACCTGATGCTGCCGGTACGAAGTTCGTAACCGGCAGCACTTTTTTGCGGCACAGTTTGTGCCACGCCGCAGTTGAAAGCGCACACCATGACCGAAAAGCCGTCGCCACCGAAAAAAACATGGTCCTGGCGCAGCCAGGCATTTCGCGGACTGGTCTACCAGCTCATCGCCTTCGCGCTCATTGCGAGTGGCCTGTGGTGGCTGGCCAGCAACACCTTGCACAACATGCAGGTGCGCGGCATCCAGAGCGGCTTTGACTTCCTCTGGGGGCCCGCCGGTTTTGACATTGGCGAAAGCCTCTATCCCTTCGATTCCAGCCACCCTTATTGGCAAGCCTTCCTGATCGGGCTGACCAATACCTTGCGCGTCGCCATCATTGGCATCATCCTGACCACCATTCTGGGAACACTGCTCGGCGTTGGCCGCTTCTCCCGCAATGCGCTGGTGCGGGGCCTGTGTTACGCATATGTGGAGTTGTTCCGCAACGTTCCGGTTTTGCTGCAACTGCTGATGTGGTACTTGTTGTTTACCGAAGCGCTGCCGATGGCCGTGGACGCCTGGACCCTGGGCCCGCTGTTCCTCAGCAAGGGTGGGCTGAGTTTTCCGATTCCGGTCTGGGAGAGCGGCCATTTGTGGGGATTTTTCGGCCTGATCGCCGGCTGCTTTGTCGCCTGGGGATACCGGCGCTGGGCGATTCGCAAGTTCGAGGCGACGGGACAGGTGCGCAGCATGTTCTGGATTCCCCTGCTGTTGACCGTTCTGGTCGGTGTGCTGGGCTGGCTCGCCGGTGGCGCACCGGCTGAGATGAATGCGCCGGTCATGGGCGAATTTGCAATTGAACATGGCGGGTCACTGACCCCGGAGTTTCTTGCCATCCTGATCGGCCTGACTGCCTATACGGCAGCGTTTGTGGCCGAGGTGGTGCGCTCGGGTATCCAGTCGGTATCACGCGGCCAGGGCGAGGCAGCGGCAGCGCTTGGGCTTAGCCAGGGGCATTCAATGAAGCTGGTGCAGTTGCCACAAGCCTTGCGGGTGATCATTCCCCCGATGACCAACCAGTTCCTGAACCTGACCAAGAACTCGTCGCTGGCGGTTGCCATCGGTTACCCGGATGTGGTGTCGATTGCCAACACGGCGCTCAACCAGACCGGACGGGCGGTGGAGTGTATTGCCATCGTGATGCTGGTTTACCTGACCACCTCGCTTGCCACCTCGCTGCTGATGAACTGGTACAACAGC
>JAJAZK010000331.1 GCA_026785765.1 Rhodoferax sp.
GGGTAATGGTTCTGGCTGGCCGACGCCCAGATAACACAGAAAATCATTGCTGCAAAAAAATTGCCCAATGCGGCGCCGACAAATCCGAACATCGGAATCAACAAAAGGCAAATGGAAACATTGACCAACGCCGCCGTAGCTTGCACGCCAAGCTGTAACCACGTTTTTTTCGCCAGAAACATGCCGGGGAAGAAAAAGTAAAGCTGCATCATCACACAGGCCGGGGCCAGAATCATGACGATCTTGCTGGCATCCTGAAATGACGGCGCGACCAAAACCCGCAGAATCTCGCTTGCAAACAAACCCAGGAAGCCACAGAGCAATATGGACAAGCCAGCAAACCAGCGGAACAGTCGCGCAATGTCTGCGGGCGTACGCGCTGCTGCATGATGCGAATATATGAGCGGGATAAGCGCACCCTGGATGCCCACCAGCCCTAGCAGGCTAATGCTGGCCACCCGGTAGCCCAGGGCAAACAGGCCCAGGTCGTGCAATCCGGAGTAGTAGCTGAGCAGCGCACGATCTACATAAAGTGTCACCAGGGCACTCAAACTGGCCGGCACAAGGGGCAGGGAGTAGCCCAACATCAGGCGCAGCTTGCCAGTGTCCCAGTTCCCTCGCAAGCTCTCGCCCAGGAAAGCACGGGCCAGGGCAATGGCACACAAGGCACCAAGCACCAAACCAATGAGGACACCATGGAGCCCATAGTGCCAGCCGAGCAAGGCAGCCAGCGCGCCCCCACCCACTGCATTGAGCAGCGTGACTATCGAATAGTTGAGCCCCTTGAGCTCCCAACGAAGCTGATTCTGAAGAAAATAAAGCAAGCCCATCAGCACCACATAGGCCAGCCCAAAACCCAGCACCAGTAAGGGAATGGGCGTAAACCTGGGCGCCACAGCGCTAAAGTGCAGCGCGACGGCGACGACCGTGAACAGCCCGTACATGGCAATCGTGAACAACCAGGCTGTCGTTGCGTAACGGCGCTTTTCCGCCTGCGAAGCTGCGTCGGGGTACTCACGGGCCAACCCCAGGGAGACCTCCAGCGGCACGATGATCGCGGCAATCGCTGCAGTGGCCAAAATCAAGTCGAACAAACCGTAATCGCTCGGAGACAACACACGGCTATACAACGGGAGCAAGAGCAGGCCGATCGAGCGCGTCGCAACGCCCGCAACGCCGTAGATCAGACTGTCCTTGATCGCCAGTTTGAGCATGTCAGCGCAGGCCCGATTGACTCAACACTTTGGGCTGAAGGCGACGAAACAACTGTTCGAGCCAGGCAACAGCACAAACTCTTCCACCTTCCCATTTTGCGCAAGTATCTGGAGGAATGTTTCGCGCACAAAATAATGGAAATGAAACTTGTCCAGCCGTCCGCCGCGTGCCAATATAGCCTCGCGCTTGTGCAGTTTGAAAAACAGTTTCGGTGCCTGCAGCATGGTGTATGCCAGTAACCCGAGCAAACGCAATATCGGAGATTTGGCGAGCTGGCACAGCCGGGCAAAAACCTTTGCCCCAACGATGGAAGACACGGCCGCCGAGTCGTGCAACCCGACCCACAGCAGGATGCGACCGCCGCCCACCAATTTGCCGGACAGAGCCAGCGCGGTTTTCACGTTTTCAAAGTGGTCCAGCGACGTGGCGAACACGGCAATGTCCACCGGACGTGACAACCCGTGGCTCACGAGGTCTTCAAGGCGCCCGCAAACGAACGCATAGTCGCGCTCCAGATTGATCTTGATGGGATCGAGGCCAACATAGCTGATCGACGCAGCAATATCGCGCACATACAGCGGGTACTGCATGCCCACACCACAACCAACATCAAGCACTGTGCGACCATTCATTGCAATCAGGTGCTTTGCAATGAAACCCGAAAAAAGCACCATCTGGTCTTTGACGCTATCAGGATACTGGTCGGCACCGTGATGGGCCAGGTATTCATCGATCGAGGCGTCATTGACCTGGCGCCATTCGGCGCCAGCTTCCATGGGCAAGTCCCATGTCTGGCGCTGCGTCAGCAACGCATCGACATCCACCAGCTGCCCTGGCATCACGGAAACAAGACGCGGCGTTGATTCAGTGGACATTGGGGTCAAGCTCCGTTCGGGTTGAGCACCACGCGCAGGCCGTCTTCAAAAGACGTGAACTTTGGCTGGCACACCTCAACAAGGCGGGTAATGTCGGCCATCAGGTCAAATGCCCGCGGCGAGCTGGCAGTTTCGAGCCTCGGCGAGAGGCCTAGTTTCTCGCCAATCGCACGGGCGATGTCGCTGACACTCCGCACTTCGGGCCCGGCAATATTGATGACGCCATCTAGCTGCGACGCGATCAGCCGCGAGAGTATTTGGACCGCGTCATCGATGTAGCACAGCGAAACCCTCAATCCGCCGTTGTCACTGCTGTCCGTCGGATGGGGATCCACCCGGATTGGGAGGCCTGCCCGCACCGACTGCACCAGATTTGGCACGAGTCGCCCGGTCTGATTCGGACCGTACACCCCGAAAATGCGCATCGACAGCATGGACATGTCGTTCTTGAACAAGGCCAGCGCCTCTTCCGCCTGAACCTTGCTCAGGGCATACCAATCGTCCCGTCGCACGGGGCTGTCTTCGCGCAACAGACCAAAGCCTGGCTGGTACACATTGCCGGTTGACGCATAAATGAATCGACGCACACCGGCTTGCCTTGCCAGAGCCGCCACGCGAATCGCAGATACCACATTGACACCCCAAAGATGTCCGGCCGCGTCTGGCATATGCCGGTTTTTGGGGGACTGCGAAAGATAGACGACGCAATTGGTTCCCGTCGGCAACGCGACATGCTCCCGCATGACACCACTGGCGGGGTCGAATAGGTGACCCTCGCCAGATGAATAGCGAACTACCTGCAACTGTTCGCCGACGAGTCTTGCCACCAGGCGTTGTCCAATGTATCCGCCGGAGCCAAACACCGCTACCTTCATTGAACCCCCAAGGCACGGTAAGCAGTTGCCGGTCGCCGCGACACCGCTTTGATCGTGCGGCACTCCTCGATGTAACGTCGACAGCTGCGGCCCAAATGCACAAGGCGTGCAGGCTCAGCACTCAGCATTTTGATGTCATGTTTCAACCTGCTCGCAAAGGTATTGATGATCGGACGCTCGTCCGCTGCCTGGATCGACAGTTGAGTCCCCTTGAACGCGCAAGGGTTTGCAGCGTGCACAATCTCGACCCTTCCCCGGTGTTTGGCGCCGGGATAACTGGCAATAGACCCTCCATGTTGCGTACGCAAGTCAATTGGCCAGAAGAATACGTCGTTTCGGCTCCCAGGCGTGCAGTGGATCACTGGTCACCCATGAAAGAATGCGCCGTCACGTAGCTGCGGTAACGAGACCCGGTGGTATGCTTTTCTTAACAGGGGCGAAGCAAGCAGCTTCACGCAACCCTGGTGCCCCGCATGGTTATGCCGTAATGATCAACGCACTGTTGATCCACACGGAGCCCGGCAGCCGCAAACCAGGACTTGACTTCCGGCAATGTGTGTCGAGTGCAAAGCTGCGGGTGATACCAGTCATAGTTGATGACGGCATTTGTCTCTGCGTCCAGCTCCGGGTTCCAGAAGCATTTGAGGAAAAAGTGGTACAGCAGGCGTTGCACGTCATAGGTACCGGCGTCAATGCCCAAGACCTTTACAGCCGGGACAGTCACTTCGGTCTTGAGCTACGACAGCACA
>JAJAZK010000332.1 GCA_026785765.1 Rhodoferax sp.
CCCCGGTGGTCTTGGCGGCTTGCCCGCCCAGGTACCAGGCGATATTCACCATGGAACAATGGCAGGGCAATGGCGGCGCGACCCCTTTCATGACGAACCGACCCAGCCGCTGGAGGCCAGGCTGAGCCCCGACTATCCACCACGCCCGGATGCGGCGCGGCGCAGTGCCCCCGATGCTCCCCTGTGGCTGCTGACCATGATCTCCTTCTCGGGGACGATGGGCATGTACATCTTCCTGCCGGCCATGCCTTATGCGGCGCGCGACCTGGGAGCCAGTGCTGCGAACTTGCAGCTGACCGTGGGCATGTACCTCGTCGGGCTTGCCCTGGGCCAACTCGTCTACGGGCCGCTGTCGGACCAGTTCGGGCGCAGGCCGGTCCTGATGGCCGGGCTGGCACTCTTCACGGCGGCGGGTCTGGGCGCCACCTGGTCGTCCGACGCGTCGACCCTGATCACCCTGCGCCTGCTGCAGGGTCTTGGTGGCAGCGCCGGGCTGGTGCTGGGACGCGCGATGGTGCGTGATACGGCGGTGGCCGGAGACGCCGCGCGGCGCATGGCCCTGTTGAACCTGACCGTGACCATCGGGCCGGGCATCGCGCCAGTGCTCGGCGCAGCGCTGGCTGGCACGCTGGGCTGGCGCTCGGTGCTGCTGGCGTTGGCGTTGCTGGGCGCGGCCAACCTGCTGTTTTGCTGGCTGCGTCTGGGCGAGACGCGGCCTCCGGATGGCGCCCATACGTCCCCGTGGTCTGGTCTGCGCGGCAACTATGCGGTGCTGTTGCGTTCGCGCACCTTCCAGTGCAATGCCTGGGGTGGCAGCTGGGCCACGACGGCGATGTACGGCCTGTTCACTGCCACACCGTTCATCCTGGTGCAGCAACTCGACCGGCCATTGCATGAAGTGGGCCTGTTCCTCACCATGCTGGTGTCCGGCCTGTGGTTTGGCAGCTTGCTGGCGCTGCGGCTGATCCGCCAGTTCAGGGTACGCCGCGTGCTGGTTGCGGCCAACCAGGCCGGTCTGGCAATAGCAGCGGCTTTCCTGGCCCTGGTTGCGCTGGACCAGCTCAGCCTATTGGCATTTGCCGTGCTGATGTTCGCGTTTTCAGTGTGCGTCGGGGTGACGGCACCCACCGCGTTGGCGGAGGCCGTAAACGTGGATCCGGCGGTCGTTGGCACCGCATCGGGCATTTACGGGTTCCTGCAAATGGCCGTCGGCGCCGCCTGCAGCACCTTGGTGGGCTTGGGTAGCGACCCCGCCCTGTCCTCCGGTGTGGTGCTGGTTGCGGCCAGCATCCTGAGCCAGGGATGCTTCTGGCTCGGCGCGCCTGCGCGGCAGCCGCCGCCTGGAAGCTGAAGTCAGCGCAGACTATCAGCCACCGCACGCACCGCCTGCAACACACTCGCGCCGAGTTTGCGCGAGCGAACGCTGCTCCAGCCATGTACGGGGTCGGGCAGGTCGGCGTTGTCCTTGAACGGCATCTCGATCGTTAACGCGAGACAGTCGAAACGGTGCGCGACCCAGTTCGTGGCAAGCGCCATGTTGGCCTTGTTCGCATGGGCGGCCCCGTAGTTCACTCGGTCCTGAAAATCCGGGTTGCAAGTGATCCAGGCCGCCTTGAAAGCGTCCTGCAAGTCCCGCAGGCGCGGCCCGAAGCCGGGGATGCCATCCGCACCGGCCACGAAGTTGTAAGGCAGCCCCTCGTCGCCGTGCACGTCCAGGCACAGATCGACGCCGGTCGATTCCATGCGCGCGCGCACCAGCAGCACCTCGGGCGAACGCTCCATCGACGGCTGCGCCCATTCGCGGTTCAGGTTCACACCCAGGGCGTTGGTGCGCAGATTGCCGCGCACGCTGCCGTCCGGGTTCATGTTCGGCACCACGTGGAAGATGCACTGCTGCAGCAACACACGCGATAGCGCATCGTTGTTGTCCAGCAGCCGCTCCAGCAAACCGTCCACGAACCACTCGGCCATGGTTTCGCCAGGGTGCTGGCGCGCGATCAGCCAGATGTTGCGCTTTTGCGCGGCGGCGACCAAGCTGTCGGCATTGGTGATGCGCAGCAGATCCAGATCGCGGCCGTCCGCCGTCTGCCCCAGATGCTGCACCAACACCTGGTCCGATCTGGCGGACAACGCGATCAGGTTCAGGTGACGCTCCCAGGAATAGGGCTCGAAATAGGCGAAGTAGATGCTGTTGGTGCGCGGCGTCACCTGCGCCGTCATGGTGGCGCCGTCGTAACTGGTGGGTATGCGAAACCAGTGTTGCCGGTCCTCGCTGGCGACGACCTGGTAACCCTGCCACCCATCGGTGTAGGCACACTGCCCTGCATTCACGAAACGCAGCGTCAGCGCCTGCGCGGCAGCACCTTGCACACGAAAGTGGAACCACTGGGCGAACGCGGCCGCGTTGTCACTTCGGATGCGCAAGCGGATATCGGTGGCGTCGGTGGACTGCTCGACCTCGATGGCACCAGAGTCAAACCCGCTCGAGACGTTGAGTTGCGCCATGAATGTCCCGCTCTCGGTCCCTGGGGCTCAGGCCCTGGTCAGGCGCAGGCCGTCATCCACCAGCAACACCCCGGATGACGAACTGGTTACAACACAAACTTTGGGGCTCATTCAAACCTTCTCCTTCGTTACGTACGCCGCGCGCAGTTCGCGCTTGAGCACCTTGCCAATCGCACTACGCGGCAACTCGCCCTGAAACTGCAGGCTCGCCAGGCGCTGGGTCTTGCCGAGCTGGGCATTCGTCCATTGCAGCAATTCATCGCTGCCCACCGACTGTCCGTCGCGCAGCACCACAAACGCCGCCGGCGTTTCGCCCCAGCGCTCCGAGGGAACGCCCACCACCGCCACCTCCAGCACCGCCGGATGGGCGCGCACCACGGCTTCGAGGTCACTCGGGTAGACATTGAAGCCACCCGAGATCAGCATGTCCTTTTTACGGTCGAGCAGGATCAGGGAGCCGTCGGCATCAAAGCGCCCAATGTCGCCGGTGCGGATAAAACGTTTGCCGCTGCTGTCGAACCACTCGGCTTCAAGCGTCTTGCCGGGCTGGCCATGGTAACCGCTCATCATGCCGCCCGAATGGCCGACCACCTCACCAGCATCTCCCGCCGCGACTTCAACGCCGTTGTCGTCGATCAGTCGGATGTCGTGTCCCAGCGCTGGCTGGCCCACGGTGTGCAGCTTGTCCGGGTACACATGCGCTTCCAGCAGACAGGTGCCGCCTCCTTCCGTCATCCCATAAATCTCCACCAGTCCACCGGGCCAGCGCTGCAACACGTCGGCTTTGAGCGCCGCGCCAAACGGGGCGCTGGTGGAAAACTTCATGCGGTACGACGACAGGTCGAAGGTGTCGAACTCCGGGTGCGCCATCAGCCGCTGGTACTGCACCGGCACCAGCATGGTGTGGGTCACGCGGTGGCGTACCGCCAGTTGCAGGTAAGCCGCGACGTCGAACTTGGGCATCAGCACTACCGTGCCACCGGCGCTGATGGTCGGGAAAAACACCACCAGCGTGGTGTTGGAGTACAACGGCGTGGACAACAGGGTGATGGCGTCGGTGCCATACCCATAAGCCGCGCCACGGCGCACATGGCTCCAGCGCATGCCATGCGACTGCACAATGCCTTTGGGCTCGCCGGTGGTGCCCGACGAATAGATGATGTTGAAGGGCCAGGACGGTTGCACCCCCACTGGCTGCGCCCGACTTCCCGCCGCTGCCAGCCACGCCGACAACGGCTGCCCCGGGGCGCCATCGTCCAGCGCGATCCGTGCCACCCCTGCGGGCAGCGCCTGCACCATCGACTGCGCGCCCAGGCCACCAGTGAACACCAGTTTTGCCCGCGCATCCTGCACCATGCGCTGCAAGCTGTCCGGGCCCGACCCGGGGGCCAGTGGCGCTACGACCACACCGGCGCGCAAGGCGCCCAGAAACACTGCGGCGTAATGGATCGACGTTTCGGCGCACACGGCAATCGCGTCTCCCGGTTGCAGGCCGTCGCGCTGCAACGTGGCAGCCACACGCTCCATCAATGCGTCGAGTTGCGCATAGTCCAGCGTGTGGCCGTCCTGAACCAGGGCGGGATGCGCCGGGGAACGCGCCGCATGCTGACGCACCAGCTCGGGAATAGCGCCGAATTCGGATTCGAAGGACACACGCATGGGGCTGGCTTGTTTGGTCTGGACGACCGCATCGTAACGGCTGCCTGCTGCGCGGCCTGTCGCCTGCGCAATCCCGGCGTGCCGTGCTTGGGGGACAATGGACGCGTGCACCAAAGCCCGCTGGCTGTGCCACCGCGCACCCATCCTTCGAGGACAAACCCGCATGACTTACCCGAACGTTCAACTGCTCATCAACAACGAATGGCGGCCGGCACGCGCCAACGCCACCATCGCGGTGCATAACCCGGCCGACGGCAGCCTGCTCGGCAGTGTGGCGCGGGCCGGGATCGCCGACCTTGACGACGCGCTGGTAGCTGCGGCCAAGGGCTTCCAGGTCTGGCGCAACACGCCGGCGATCGAGCGCAGCAAGATCATGCGCGCCTCCGCCGGCCTGCTGCGCCAGCGCGCCGACGCCATCGCCACCATGATGACGATGGAGCAGGGCAAACCATTGGCCGAGGCCAAGGCCGAGATCGGCATGGCCGCCGACTTCACGGAATGGTTTGCCGACGAGAGCCGCCGCGTCTATGGCCGCCTGGTGCCGCCACGCGCCATGAACCAGCAGCAGATGGTGCTCAAAGAGCCGGTCGGGCCCGTGGCAGCGTTCACGCCCTGGAACTTTCCGATCAACCAGGTGGTGCGCAAGCTGTGCGGCGCGCTCGCCACCGGTTGCTCGATGATCGTGAAAGCCGCTGAAGAAACTCCGGCCTCGCCGGCCGAGCTGATCCGCGTTTTTGTTGACGCCGGCCTGCCGCCAGGTGTGGTCGGCCTGGTGTATGGCGACCCGGCCGAGATCAGCAACTATCTGATTCCGCACCCGGTCATCCGCAAGATCACCTTCACCGGTTCCACCCCGGTGGGCAAGCAGTTGGCCGCGCTGGCTGGCCAACACATGAAACGGGCCACTATGGAGCTTGGTGGCCACGCGCCGGTGATTGTTGCCGCCGACGCCAATATCGCCCACGCCGTGAAGATGATTGCCGGAGCGAAGTTCCGCAACGCCGGCCAGGTCTGCATTTCGCCTACGCGTTTCCTGGTGGAGGAGGCGGTTCGCGAAGAGTTCGTTGCCGGCTTTCTGCAGTACGCCCGTTCGCTCAAGGTCGGCAACGGCCTGGACGCCACGTCCGCCATGGGTCCGCTGGCCAATCCGCGCCGTCTTGCGGCCATGCAGCAGATCACCGAAGACGCGGTATCGCGCGGCGCCACCGTGGCTACGGGCGGCGAACGCATCGGCTCTTCAGGCAACTTCTTTGCGCCAACGTTGCTGCTGGACGCGCCGCTGGACAGCTCGGTGATCAACAACGAACCTTTCGGCCCGATGGCTGCGGTACGCAGCGTGAAGAGCATCGACGAGGCCATCACGGAAGCGAACCGGCTGCCGTTCGGCCTGTCAGCGTATGCATTCACCAGCAGCATCAAGACCGCGCACCAGTTGTCGGCGCAGGTGCAGACCGGCATGTTGTGGATCAACCAGGCCGCAGCACCGTGGGCCGAGTTGCCGTTTGGCGGCGTCAAGGACTCCGGGTATGGCAGTGAAGGGGGCCCGGAGGCGCTGGAGGCCTACCTGCAGACCAAGACCGTTGCGATGACCAGCGTGTGAACGGCGCTGCGGCCAGCGCGTTTTCCGCTTTGGCGCTGAACCCGGCAACGCAGGAGAACCTGCGCACGCTGGGTTATCTGGAGATGACGCCGATCCAGGCTGCCAGCCTGCCACCGGCACTCGCGGGCAAAGACCTGATTGCCCAGGCGCAGACGGGCAGCGGCAAGACAGCGGCGTTTGCGCTGGCCCTGCTGGACAAGCTCAACCCGCGCCGCTTTGCTGTGCAGGCGCTGGTGTTGTGCCCGACGCGCGAACTTGCCGATCAGGTGACCGGCGAGATCCGCCGGCTCGCGCGCGCGCAGGAAAATATCAAGGTGGTCACCTTATGCGGGGGCGTAGCCCTGCGCGGGCAGCGCGCTTCGCTGGAGCACGGCGCGCATGTGGTGGTGGGCACACCGGGCCGGGTGATGGACCACTTGGCGCGTGGTTACCTGGCGCTGAACGCATTGACGACCCTGGTGCTCGACGAGGCCGACCGCATGCTCGACATGGGGTTCTTCGACGACATCAGCACGGTGGTGAAGCAATGTCCGCCGGAGCGCCAGACCTTGTTGTTCTCTGCCACCTACCCGGAGGGCATCGCCAGGCTGGCCGAGAAGTTCATGCGTTCGCCGGTTCAGATCAAGGTGCAGGCGGAGTCGAGCGGCCCGCAGATTGAACAACGCTTCTATGAGGTCACGCGCGCCAACCGGTACGCCTCGGTGGCCCTGCTGCTCAATCACTTTCGCCCGGTCAGCACACTGGCCTTTTGCAACACCAAGCAGCAATGCAAGGAGTTGGTCACCTTGCTACAGCAGCAGGGCTTCAGCGCGCTGGCCCTGTACGGCGAGCTGGAACAACGCGAGCGCGACCAGGTGCTGGCGCAGTTTGCCAACCGCAGTTGTTCGGTGCTGGTAGCCACCGACGTGGCGTCGCGCGGACTCGACATTGAACAACTCGAAGCGGTTGTCAATGTGAGCATCACGCCCGACCCGGAGGTGCATGTGCACCGTATCGGCCGCACCGGTCGCGCGGGTGAGTCCGGTCTGGCGCTGAGCCTGGCCAGCATGGACGAGATGGGCGCGGTAGGCCGGATAGAGCAGTACCAGAAGCAGGAATCGGTCTGGCACAAACTCGACGAACTCACCTCCACCGGCAAGGGCCCGCTGCTGCCGCCCATGGTGACGCTGCAATTGCTCGGCGGGCGCAAGTAAAAGATTCGCCCCGGTGACGTACTCGGCGCACTCACGGGGCCGGACGGCGGCTACACCCGAGAACAGATCGGCAAGATCAACGTGACGGAGTTCACCACCTTCGTGGCGGTCGAGCGGGCCATCGCGCAGGAGGCGCTGCGCCGGCTCAACGCGGGCAAGGTCAAGGGGAAAAGCGTGAGGGCGCGGTTCTTGGAGTAACCCTGACCAGACTATCACCCAAGCAACTTGTGCCCGGCGTCCCTGCCGCCCCAAGTCGTCGAACTCCCGGCAGGAAAGCGAAGTATGTGGCGTGTGGTTTCTTATTGATTCCCTGCGCGCCCGGCCCAATACCCGGGCAACCGGCTGCTATGCGCAACTGCCACGATGTGGACGGTTTCCCCTTCGACAATATAGAGCAGCGAGAACGGGAATACTTTTGTCAGCACGCGGCGGATAGAACCACTGACGATGCGCCAGCTATGCGGGTCTTGCTTGATCAGCTCGAAACCAGCGTTGACTTCATCAATAAATCGGGCGGCGAGGTCAGGTCGAATGGACGCGTAATGGCGTTTGGCGTCGTCAAAATCCTGCCTGGCTCCGGAATGCAGCTTGATCCTCATCGCCCGATTGAGCGGCGAGCCTCAGCGATGACGTCATCGGCGTCATATGTCTTCGCAGTACCAGTGCGTACCTCCTCCGCACGCTGCTGCGCAAGCTGAATCCAGGCTTGATCAATGTCAGTGAGTGGCGCCTGATCCAGGCTTTCAACCATGAGATCAGCAAGGCGCGCACGCTCGACCGGTGAGAGAGCCATAGCCTTACTGCTAAGTTCGTCAAATACTGCACCCATGATGCACTCCTGCGAAGTGTGGCTGTCACCATCTTACCTCTTGACCGGCGCATACCGATCCGTAAATCCATCCCCGACAAACTCGAAATCTCCGGTTTCGAATATCAAGGTGCAATCGGGCTCCAAGGCTTCGCGTGTGGCTCCAGATACCAGGTCTGAATCGGCTCCGCCTTGCCCTTGACCAGCGTCGGCGGCATGGCGCGCAGGCGGAACTGGTCATGCAGCGCGGCGCGGATGTCATCGCTGACCAGCAGGTCGACCTGGAACTTGCTGGTCAATCCCTCAATCCGCGATACCACATTGATCGGGTCGCCGGTCACGCTGAATTTGGACAGACCAGCCGTACCGATGACGCCGGGTACCGCTTCACCGCCATGGATGCCGACACCAAAGCGCAGCTGTGGCAGTGCCTTGCCGCGCTGCAGGTCATAGCTGTCGGTGCGCGGGTGCGTCGGTGCGATGTGCAGCTCCAAGACCGTGATGGTTTCGTCGATTTCCCGTGCGATGCCCCCGCGCACTGCCTGTGGGCCGCACTGGTCGCCCGTCCCACGGCATATTCGCGAGGTGTTTCCGCTGATCTGTCCACACTGCAGTGGCACCATGCGCACCCTCGCTTTCATTACGTTCAGCGCCGACATCCACAAGATTCTGGAGCACATCGGAGTCGATGCCCAAGCCCCCCCGCATCACCCCGGCACGCGGGCCACCGCTGTGGGATGACCGTGGCGCGCAGGAGCCTGGGGAGGGGGTGGATGTTATGGCGCACTGGGATACGGCAGCCCAGCCAGCACCCGACGACTCATCTGATTGGCGCACAGACTAGTGAACCTGCGATGGGTTGCGACGACCGCGCCGGGGTAGGACTGTGCCCGCCGGTCAGCAGACAAGTCGTTCTTGCCGATGGTGGCCCAATTTCCGGAAAATCAGACCGGCGGCTGCGGGGACACGGGTCTTGGGCGACCGATTTGTGGTGGGATACTCCGGCTCCTGCGGTTGGGTTTCCTATCCTTGATCTTCCAAGCGCCGACGAACCGGACTACGCTGCCGGGCCCAGATGAATTTGCGTTTTCCCGCGCGACCCCAGCCCCCGAGGTTCTGCCCGATGCCCGACCTGTTCAGCCCTTTCACTCTCAAGGGTGTGACCTTGCGCAACCGTATCGCCATGTCGCCGATGACGATGTACCGCTCCGTCGACGGGCGCATGGGCGACTACCACGTCATGCTCATGGGCTCGCGCGCCGCCGGCGGCTTCGGCCTGGTCTTCCCCGAGCAGATCGCCATCACGCCCGACGGCCGCACCGGCACCTGCTGCGCCGGCATCTGGGACGACAGCCAGATTGAGGGTCTCGCGCGTGTCACCGCCATCATCAAGGACATGGGCGCGGTGCCAGCGATCCAGCTCGGCCACACCGGCCGCAAGGGCAGCGAGAAAAAGCCCTGGGAGGGCAAGACCCAGCTCGCCCCCGACCATCCGGATAGCTGGCAGGTGCGCGGGCCCTCCCCGCTCACCTTCGGCGGGCGCTACACCTATCCCGTGCACGAATTGTCGGTGGCCGAAATCCACGACATCCACCGCGCCTATGCCGACGCCGCCCGACGCGCGCTCGCTGCCGGCTTCGAGTGGCTGGAGATGCACTTCGCCCACGGCTACCTCGGCGCCAGCTTCTTCTCCCCGCTCGCCAACCAGCGCACCGACGCCTATGGCGGCAGCCTGGAGAACCGCCTGCGCTTCCACCGCGAGGCTATGGACGCGGTGCGCGCGGTGTGGCCCGAGCGCCTGCCACTGACCATGCGGCTCGGGTCCGACGATTTCAACGAGCACGGCGTGCACTTCGACGATGCGGTGTGGGCGGTGAGCGAGCTGAAACGGCACGGGCTCGACTTGGCCGACCTCAGCCTGGGCATGAACACCGACGACACCAATGGCGTGCCGTTCAACGAGGTGGCCTTCATGGTGGAGCGCGGCGCGCGGGTGCGCCGCGAAGTGGGCATCCCGGTCGGCGTCAGCTGGAACCTGGGCATCCCCGCCGTGGCCGACCGGGTGATCCGCGACGAGCTGATCGACCTCGTCTTCCTCGGCCGCCCGGCGTTGGCCAATCCGCACTGACCGGTCTACGCCGCCCGCGAACTGTCCCACCCCGACCCGTTCGCGCTGGTTCCGCAGGACTGGTCCTGGTCGCTGCGCAACCGCCCGGGGCCGGCCGGCTCATTAGGATGGCCGTCACCGAAGGAACAGGCCGTCGCTGTCTGACAGAACAAGCGCCTGAGGGAACGAGCCCGGAACTCGCCGGTCAGCCCCGCACCAGCCGAATGCGCTTGCCGTCCACCCTTAGCGCCACCCCATCCGCCCTCAGTGCCAGCGCACCCTAGCCGAACACGTCCCGCCGCCACCCGGCCAAGGCCGACACTGCCACGCGCGCCAACCGGTACGCCGCGGTGGCCCTGCTGCTCAACCACTTTCGCCCGGTCAGCACACTGGCCTTTTGCAACACCAAGCAGCAATGCAAGGAGTTGGTCACCTTGCTACAGCAGCAGGGCTTCAGCGCGCTGGCCCTGTACGGCGAGCTGGAACA
>JAJAZK010000333.1 GCA_026785765.1 Rhodoferax sp.
GGCCGGGGGACATTCGCGGAGCAGAGTGCCGCGCTGGTCTGATCCCGCCCGCACAGTGCCACGAATCCGAACCTTCAAGAGCAAATGGTATGCGCGGTAGGTTTGGCCGTACGATCAAGCCATGACCGTCCACCTCCTGAAAACCGTTCGCTCCAGCTCTGTTCCCATCACCGTGGTGGACCGGGCCGGGTTCCCCGCAGTCGCCGCCAAACTGCCCAAAGCCATGCGCCAGTGGCTGCAGACCGTGGGTTTCAATGGCGCGCCAGACACCCATGCACTGGTCGGCGGCGCCGACGGCAAGCTGCAACGCGTGTTTGCCGGCGTGGCGCGCGCCGACCATCCGTATGCCCTGGCGGCATTGCCGATGGCGCTGCCCGAAGGCGACTACCGGCTGGCCAGTGATGGCCTGGCGATTGCGCCCGAACCGGCAGCCATGTCCTGGGAACTCGGTGCCTACGAATTCGACTTGTACAAGAAGCGCCGACGCGCCCCGGCGCAACTGCAACTTCCGAACAGCCCACAGGCGCAGCGCGGCGTCGCTTTGGCCGGCGCAATCAGCGCCACGCGGGATTTGGTGAACACACCGGCAGAACACATGGGTCCGGCTGAGCTGGCGCAGGCTGCCAAACTGGTCGCCAAACAACATGGCGCCAGCTTCCGTCAGGTGGTGGGAGACGCCTTGCTGAAGCAAAACTTCCCGGCCATCCACGCCGTTGGCCGCGCGAGCACGCGCGCGCCACGGCTGATCGAATTGAACTGGGGCAAGGCCAACGCCCCCCTCGTCTGCATTGTCGGCAAGGGTGTCTGCTTCGACAGCGGTGGCCTGAACATCAAGAGCGCCGAGGGCATGCGCCAGATGAAGAAGGACATGGGTGGTGCCGCCACCGCGCTGGGCCTGGCAGCACTGGTGATGGCGCACAAATTGCCGTTGCGACTGCAGCTGCTGATACCTGCCGTGGAGAACTCCATTGCCGGCAATGCCTATCGGCCCGGCGACGTGTTCAAGACGCGCAAGGGCATCCAAATCGAGATCGGCAACACCGATGCAGAAGGCCGCGTCATCCTCAGTGACGCGCTGGCCTACGCGGGTGAAGGCAAGCCGGACCTGATCATCGACCTGGCCACCCTCACCGGTGCAGCCCGTGTGGCGCTGGGGCCGCAGCTGCCAGCGCTGTTCTGCCCACGCATGGAGCTGGCACGCGAACTGGTCGACCTCGGTCTGCGCCTGGACGATCCGGTGTGGCACATGCCGCTTTGGAAACCCTACCAGGCAAACATCGAAAGCACGGTTGGCGACATTGTCAACACCGGGCGCAACGCCATGGGCGGCGCCATCAACGCGGCGCTGTTCCTGCAGTATTTCGTACCCAACGTGCAGGACTGGCTGCACATCGACCTGTACGCCAGCAACGAACTGGCGCGCCCGGGCCGTCCTGTCGGCGGCGAGGCGCAGACGATCAGGACACTGCTGGCGTATCTGGAGAACCGTTACTCCTGAAGCCGCCGCGCGCCGGGCATTGCGGCGGACCTGTTGTTTCCAATACTGACTGCCTCCAGGTCGCTGCTGTATGTCGATGCGGTCAGCCTCCCTGCAACTGTGTTTCAAAAGCTGGGAGCGCGAGTCGGGCATGGCGTGCGGCGCCAGACGGCTACTGTCCGCGCCGCTCCAGCGTTGCTGCGCTCCCGGCCATACCTCAGACACTCGGTGCCGCAGGGTCGGCGCGCCCGCCCGACACGCCCGATTTGATGGCTGGTCGGCGACAAACCAAGCCCCAGTCCTGCAGGGGCGGTCGACCCTCAAGGATGTGCCGGCTTGCCCAATCCGGGGCCATGAAGTGATCACCAGGAAATCGGTTACGGGCAATGCCCAGCACGCCTTTCCCTGCGCAAAGAACAGGCCGCCAAACACGAAGCAGGGGGCAGGCAAAAGCCCGACACTGAGTACACTTCTTCACAATCGTTGACTCAAACGCAGCGATCCCTCGTGGGTCAATTTTTCATCGGGCGTGGCCACCGAGCAATCGAAACGCGCCGCCGCAGCCAGAGAGGCAGAGGATTTTCAATGTTTCATACGGTTTTTTTTCGCCCCTTCAAACCGTTGCTGTTGGCAACCTGTCTGGCTGCGCTGGTGGCCTGCAGCGGGTCCTCCGACGTGGAGCTGCTGGCTTCTGCGCGCGGCTATCTCGAAAAACGCGAAAATACGTCGGCAATCATCGAACTGCGCAATCTGTTGCAGCAGAACCCGGAACAGCGCGAAGGCCGTTTCCTGCTCGGCAAGACGTTATTGGCTACCGGTGATGCGGCAGGTGCTGAAATTCAGTTGCAGCGTGCCCTGGACGCAGGGCACCCCGAAAACGAAGTCCTCCCGCTGCTTGCCAAAGCAATGATTACGCTGAACAAGTCGTTACTGCTGGTGCAGCAGTACGGCTCGGTCGGCCTCAAAGACGACCTTGCCGCGGCCGAATTTCAAACGCAACTGGCCCTTGCGCACATCAACAACAAGGCGCTGGGCAAGGCCGAGGCGGCCGTCGAGACAGCCCTGCAACGCACCACCGACTATGCGCCAGCCGCTTTGCTGCAAGCGCGTTTGAAAGCAGGTCGCGGCGACATGCCCGCCGCACTTGCCCTGGTCGAACAATTGCTGGCGGCTACGCCCGGAAACGCCGCTGCCTGGGCGTTTAAAGGCGATCTCGTGGCGCGGGCGAACCGCACCGACGACGCGCCGGCACTGGCCGCCTATCGCAAGGCGCTCGAACTGCAGCCCGACCTTGTGACCGCCCACGTAGGCGTGCTGTCGCTGCTGGTCGCAAAGCGCGACTTCGACGCTGTGGCCAAGCACCACGACGGCATGAAGAAGGTTTTGCCGCAGCATCCGGAAACCCAGTATTTCGAAGCTGTGCTCGCACTGAACAAGGGTGACGCCAAACGCGTGCGGGAAATCACCGCCGGGCTGTTGCGCGGGCCCCAACAGGATTCACGCGTACTGCTGTTGGCCGGCCAGGCGGAGATACAACTGAACGCGATGACGCAGGCGGAAGCCCTGCTGGGCAAGGCGGTGCTGGTGGCGCCAAATTCAGCGCCGCCGCGGCGCATGCTCGCACAGGTCTATCTGCAAACAGGGCAGGCCGACAAGGCGTTGGCGGTGCTCAAACCGCTGTTGGATGGTGCCAAGCCTGACGCAGGCTTGCTGGTATTGCTGGCGCGCGCCCAGTTGATGGCTGGGGACGCCAAGTCCGCCGAAGCCAACTTCGACCGCGCGGCCAAGCTCCGGCCAGACGACAAACGAATCCATGCATCGGCAGTACTGTCACGCCTTGGCAAGGGTCAAGGCGTGA
>JAJAZK010000334.1 GCA_026785765.1 Rhodoferax sp.
CTGCTGTGGCGCCCACAGGGTGTCTACCCGGTTGCAAACCGCTGAAGCGCGGGCCACAGACATGCTGAACCGAATCCTCTCCAACGACTTTCCGCGCAGCCGTTTGCTGGCATTTGTGCTGCTGCTATTGCTGCTGCTGTTGGCGTTCGCGCCGTTCATCTTTCCGGGCGTCAAGGCGCTCAACGTCGCGGCCAAGATTCTGGTCTTTGTGGTGCTGGTCGCCAGTTTCGATTTGTTGCTCGGATATACCGGCATCGTGAGTTTCGCGCACACCATGTTCTTCGGCATCGGCGCTTACGGCATCGCCATTGCCAGCACCCGGATCGGCCCGACCTGGGAGGCTCTGCTGCTGGGTCTGGTCTGTTCCCTGGTGCTGTCGTTCGTGCTGGCGCTGGCCATCGGCCTGTTCTCGCTGCGAGTGCGGGCGATTTTCTTCGCCATGATCACGCTGGCGGTGGCCTCGGCATTCCTGACCCTGGCTTCACAGCTCGCCGAGCTCACGGGTGGTGAGGACGGCCTGACCTTCAAGCTGCCCGAGGTTCTGTCCCCGAGTTTCAAGTTCGCCACGGAGCCACTGTTCGGGGTGACACTCGACGGACGCCTGCTGTGTTACTACCTGTTGTTCACCTCGGCGCTGGTGCTGCTGCTCACGCTGGTGCGCATTGTCAATTCACCCTTCGGGCGCGTCCTGCAGGCGATTCGCGAGAACGAATTCCGCGCCGAGGCGATCGGTTACCGCGTTGTCGTGTACCGCACCATTTCCAGCGTCCTGTCGGCCCTGTTCGCCTGCCTGGCGGGGGCCATGCTCGCGCTCTGGTTGCGCTACAACGGACCCGACACCTCGTTGTCGTTCGAGATCATGATGGACGTGTTGCTGATCGTGGTAATCGGCGGCATGGGCACCATGTACGGTGCCGCTATTGGGGCAGCTTTGTTCATGGTGGCGCAGGGTTATCTGCAGTACTTGCTGCGTCTGGGCAGCGAGGCGACTGCCGGCCTACCCTGGTTGTCGGCGCTGTTGTCGCCGGATCGCTGGTTGTTGTGGCTGGGCGTGTTGTTCGTGCTGTCGGTGTACTACTTTCCGACCGGCGTAGTAGGGCGTCTGCGTCTTCTCGCGAGCAGCGCGGAGGTTTCTGGCAAGCACGGTTGAGCATGTCTACCGGCCCCACGTCGCACTACGTCCGCTGCCTGGGACGCGAGATCCACTATCTTCAGTGGGGCGCAGAGCACACGCGGACGGTGATTGCCTGGCACGGCCTGGCCCGTACCGCACGCGACATGGACGAACTGGCGGACTACCTGAGTGCCCCGGCACAGGGTTACCGCGTCATCTGCCCGGATACCTTGGGGCGTGGCCTGAGCCAGTGGAGCCCGGACCCGCAGAACGACTACTGCCTGGGCTTTTACGCCCGGCTGGCCACCGATTTGGTTGACCAGATGGGCCTTGCCCGGTTTGACTGGGTCGGCACCTCGATGGGTGGCGCCATCGGAATGGTGGCGGCAGCCGGAGCGCTGCGCGGTCGCATCCGGCGCCTGGTGCTCAACGACATGGGGCCGCAGATCGCGCAGTCGGCGCTCGAGCGGATCCGCAGTTATGCCGGCAATCCGGCTGCATTTGCCACGGTGTCGGAGCTCGAACAGTACTTTCGCGCCATCTACAAGCCGTACGGCTTTCTGACCGATGCCCAGTGGCGCCGGCTGACCGAGACATCCACACGCCGCCTTCCCGACGGACGCGTTACCCCGCACTACGACCCAGCCATGGTGCAGCAGTTCATCCACCACCCGCATGACCACGACCGCTGGGCCGACTGGGACAGCCTGACGATCCCGGTGTTGTGCCTGCGCGGTGCCCATTCCGATTTGCTGACCGCCGAGACGGCGCTGCAAATGGCACAGCGCGGGCCGCGTGCGCAGGTGGTGACGATCTCCGGTTGCGGCCACGCGCCAGCACTCAATGTGCCGGCGCAACTGGAACTGGTTGGCGGTTTTCTGGCGTGACGGCTTCGGCCTGGCGGACTTACTGGCGGCACGTCCTGTCCATGGCTCCGTTTTTGGCAGTGGTCTTGTAGGGTCGCGCTGTTGCGGCCGATGATATTTGGCGGGCCGGGACCGAACACCAGAATGGCCCAGTCATAGCTTCATCCCACGGGGTCAGCGGTGGCAAGGCGGCAGGTGAATAATGCGCCATTGCAGGAGGACGCCTTACCATGCTGGAATCACTCGATATGTTTGTCGCACCACCCCGGCGCAGCGGCTTGCTGAAGCGGCCGGATTGCGACATCTACTATGAGGTTACGGGCAGTGGCCCGGCCGTCGTCTTCATGCATGGTCTGGGTGGCAACCACCTGTCGTGGTGGCAGCAAGTGGCGCACTTCGCACCACACTGCACCTGCGTCACCTTTGCACACCGCGGCTTTGCACCGTCTTCGCCGCTAGCCGACGGCCCGGACCCGGCCGATTACGCCGATGACCTGGCCGCCCTGGTGGACCTGTTGGAGCTCGACGATTTTTATCTTGTGGGCCAGTCCATGGGCGGCTGGACCGGCGTCGAATATGCCGTGCGGCGAACTGGCCGGGTGCGCGGACTGGTACTCGCGAACACCACCGGGTCGCTCGATCCGCACCAGCTCCCGGCGCCTGAACGCGCGCTGCTTGCCCCCTGGCAGCAGCAGTCCGATGCCGCTGTCCGGCGCGCCGTCGCCAACGGTGTCCATCCAGCCTGCGGCGAACGCATGGCGCGCGAGCAACCCGCGCTGCACTTGCTGTACCGACACATTGACGACCTGGGCGCACGGATCGACAAACAGGCGATGCTGACAAGCCTGTTTGCCGCCCGCACGCGCGACCCGCTGCAACTGGCGGACGTCGCCTGTCCGGTGTTGTTCATCATCGGCCAGGAAGACATCGTGATTGCGCCATTTGCGGCCGACGCGATTGCCGCGATGGTGCCCAACGCCCGGGTGGCGAAGGTGCCAGAGGCGGGCCATTCGGCGTATTTCGAGCGGGCGGCGCAATTCAACGCCCATCTGCAGGGTTTCCTGTCGGTCTGAACTTGCCCGGGAGCTGCAGGAGTTCCTTTTTTTGGAGCAGCGGGAACAGCACCGGGTTACCAATGAAGCTGCCGTCCCCGTCGTGTTCTCCATTCACCTTGCCAGGGAGCACATGGGTCGCCGACGGCAACTGCCGCCTTCCGCGACGAGTCGCGCTGTCAGGCTGCTAGCATGGAGAGGCAAACGGCAAGCGTCCTGGTTCCCGCATGCTCGATAGGGGTGGCTCCCAGGCAATGCGGCTTTGCGCTTTGCCGATCAGACTCAGGAGAACCCAAGATGACCCAGGATTTGATTGAAACGATTGATGCCGGCGTGGCCACACTGACCATGAACCGGCCGCAGGTGCGCAACGCACTGTCGCGCGCGATGCTGCTGGCGCTGGCCGAAGCCCTGCCGCGGCTGGCGGCAGACCCGCAGGTGCGGGTGGTGGTCCTGACCGGCGCTGGGCGTGCCTTCTGTTCGGGCGGTGATGTCAAGGGATTCGCCAAGGCTTTGGCCAGTGGTGAAGAACCGATGGCGTTTGACCAGCGCGTTTTTGACTTGCGTATGCGCATGGACGTTGCACGGCTTCTGCATGAGATGCCCAAACCCACGTTGGCGGTGATTCCCGGGCCGGCTGCAGGCGCCGGGCTGTCGCTGGCACTGGCTTGTGACTTGCGCATCGCTGCGGACGACGCCAAACTGACGACGGCTTTTTCCAAGGTCGGGTTGTCCGGTGACTTCGGCGGCAGTTACTTTCTGAGCCACCTGGTTGGCGCTTCGCGGGCGCGCGAGATGTATTTCACGGCGCGGGTGGTGCTGGGGTCGCAGGCGTTGCAATGGGGCCTGGTGGACCGCACGGTTGCCTTCGAGCAGCTGGCGCAGTCGGCGGCCGACTTTGCGCGGGAACTGGCGTCGTTGCCGACGGTGGCAGTGGGTTATATGAAGAAAAACCTCAATGTCGCCCAGCGCGGATCGCTCTCAGACGTACTCGACAGCGAAGCGATCCACATGATCCGCACGTTCGAGACAGCAGACCATAAAGGGGCGGCGGTGGCTTTTGTGGAGAAACGGGCACCGGTCTTTTACGGACGTTGAGACACACACAATGTCGACCGGTCGGGCTGCCGCCCGTGGCGCGCCTTGCGTCGGTGTGTGTGGTCAGATTGGCGGCGGCGGCAATTTGGCGGGGGTTGCACCGAGCATGCCCGGGACATGAAGGAGTTCATCGCCTTTGTGAAAAGCAAACCGGCCGACAAAATGTCCCGCCATAAACGCGACTGCACTGGGACGGAGTGCCTTGGCCAGCGCGCTTAGCCTGTCAGCGCGTTGCGCCAAGTTCCAGTGCGCGTGTGCGAGAGCCATCGAGGGAAGTCGGGTCGGGTGTAGCTTCGGTATCCCATCCTGACAGATGTTGTAAAGCGACGGCACACAGCGCGTTGATCCATTCCTGCTGGTCGTTCAGACATTCGATGTAGTGGAACTGCTTGCCGCCTGCCTCCAGGAAGGCGTGTTTGGCCTCGATGGCGATTTCTTCCAGCGTTTCGAGGCAGTCACCCGTGAAGCCAGGACAAACCACATCGACGCGTCCTACTCCCGCCCGTCCCATGGCGATCAGGCTGGGTTCGGTATACGGTTCGAGCCACTTGGCGCGGCCCAGGCGCGACTGGAAAGTGACCTTGTATTGTTCCTTGTTCAGGCCCAGGCGTTGTGCCAACAGCCGCGCTGTCTTGTGGCACTCGCAGTGGTAGGGGTCTCCAAGAGTCAGTGTGCGCTGCGGCACACCGTGGAAACTCATCACCAGCTGATCTGGCCGACCGTTGTCCATCCAGTGGCGTGTGATGCGTTTTGCCAGTGCTTCGATGTACAGCGGGTGGTCGTGGTAATGGTTGACAAAGCGCAACTCGGGGATCAGCCGGGTGCGAGACGCCCAGGCATAAACCGCGTCAAACACGCTGGCCGTGGTCGTCGCAGAGTAATGTGGATAGGCTGGCAACACCAACAAGCGCGTGGTGCCCGCGGCTTTGAGCTTGTCGAGCTGCGCCGCAATGGACGGTTCGCCGTAGGTCATCGCGTGGAACACCCGGACGTTGTGTCCGCGAGTGGCGAGCCAGCCCTGCAGCAAGATTGCCTGTTTCTCGGTCCACAGTCGTAGCGGAGAGCCGGCCTCAGTCCAGATGCTGGCGTATTTGGCGGCCGATTTTGCTGGGCGCAGGCGCAGGATGATGCCGTGCAGAATCAGCATCCACAACAGCCGCGGTATCTCCACCACGCGCCGGTCACTTAGAAACTGGGCCAGGTAGGGGCGCACGGCGGCAGCAGTGGGTGCCGCGGGTGTGCCCAGATTGCAATACAGGATGGCCGTGCGAGCGGCCTGGCCGTGGGCGAACTCAGGCTCCGGCCGGAAGTGGGATGTGGGCATGCTGTATTCTCTCGCACCTATGCTGGACGTGCGCAGGATCAAGGCGATCGGATTGGATCTGGATGACACCCTGTGGCCGATCTGGCCGACCATCGAGCGCGCCGAACGCCAGCTCAACCAGTGGTTGCAAGAGCGCGCACCGCACACTGCGAAAACTCTGGCCGATCCGGCATCGCGCCAGGCGCTGCGCGAGGCCGTGGTGCGGGCCCAGCCGACGCTGAGCCACGACATGAGCGCCTTGCGCCGCGAATCGATCCGCTACGGCCTGCTGCAGTGTGGCGAGGATCCGGAGCTGGCCGAACCGGCATTTGAGGTGTTTTTCGAGCACCGCATGCAGGTTGTCCTTTACGACGATGTGTTGCCGGCGCTGGAGTTTCTGGCGGCGCGTTTTCCGCTGGTTGCGGTGTCCAATGGCAATGCCGATGTGGCGCGTGTCGGCCTGGCGGCGCATTTTCATGCCAGCCTCAGTGCCCACCAGTTTGGGGTCGGCAAGCCCGATGTGCGAATTTTCCATGCCGCAGCTGCGGCTGCCGCTGTGCGGCCGGATGAAGTACTGCGTATCGGCGACGACCAGGCGCTCGATGTGTTGGGGGCGCTCGATGCCGGCCTGCAGGCCGTGTGGTTGAACCGCTCCGATGAGGCATGGAAACATGCACGCCAGCCGCACCATTGCGTGGCCAGTCTGCAACAGTTGTGCCAATTGCTGGACGATCCGCAGTGACTGCCCCGTCACGGCGGTGACATACTTGCACGGCAGAATTCGGCGCATCGCCAAATTTTTCGCTGACAGATTTTTCGAGTGAACCCAATGAATCCCTTATCTTCGTTTCCCAAGGCAATAGTTACATGGCTGTTCGGCCTGGCCCTTGCGCTTCCTGGCTTGGCAAATGCCCAGTCGGCTGCCGCTTATCCGGAGCGTCCGGTCAAGATCGTGGTGCCGTTCGCCCCCGGTGCGGGCACCGATGCCATGGGTCGGCTGGTGGCGCAGAAACTCGGTGAGCTGCTGGGTGGTAGTTTTGTAGTGGAAAATCGTGTCGGGGCATCGGGCGCGATTGGCACGCAGTACGTGGCCCAGCAGCAAGCCGACGGTTACACCCTGCTCCTGGTGGCGTCGCCATTCACCACTGTGGCGGCGTCCCTCCCCGCCGCGGGATACGACCCGTTGCGCCAGTTTGCGCCGGTTGGCATGATTGCCAGCGGGCCGCTGGTATGGGCTGCCAACGCCAGTCTGCCGGCCAATAATATGCGCGAGTTGGTGGCACTGGCCAAACAAAAGCCGGGTGTCCTCAACTATGGCTCGGCCGGCGCAGGCGGGGTCAACCATCTGGTGCTGGAGCTGCTCAAGGCCAAGACTGGCACCTTCATTGTCCACATCCCGTATCGCGGGGTGGCGCCGGCCACGATGGACATGATTGCCGGCCAGGTGCAGTTGGTGACGGGCACCATTCCTGCATTGCTGCCGTTCATAAAGGACGGGCGCGTCAAGGCTTTGGCCGTGACCAGCGCCAAACGATCACCCGCCTTGCCCGACGTACCGAGCATGGCTGAGTCCGGTTATGCGGGCATCGACGTGGTCAACTACTTTGCCTTGATGGCACCGATGGGCACGCCAGCCGCAGTGATCGAGCGGCTCAATGGCGCAATCAACAAGCTAGTCGTCTTGCCCGATGTGGTGGCCCGCTTCAAGCAGGATGCGGTCGAAGCGGCACCTGGTTCACCGGCCTTGTTGGGGCATTTCATCGAAGCCGATCTGCGGGCTTGGCGCAACGTGGTCAAGACCCAGAATCTGACGATCGAATAACCGCTACACCGCTGCGTGTGGCGCCTTCCAGTGTGGCAGGGTAGGGCCCGTCTACGTAGTCGCCGCATGCCAGCAAGCCAGGCGCAATTTGCATCGGTGGGCGTTGCACCCCGGGCGGGCAGGCAAAGGCGGCGCGTTTTTCAACGATGGTTTGTACCGGCTCCAGTTCCAGTCCCAGCGCCACTTTCGCCTGCTGCAGCACCTGTCGCTGTGCTGCTGCTTGGTCGAGTTGGCTGGAACTGATGACAAAAGCGAGCAGGCCGCTGGGGCCGCCAAGCTGGCCCCTGTCAAACACGAACTGCGCCGGTCCGCTGTTGCTGCGCAGGGCGAGCATCGGATGTGCCAGGTGTGCCCCGCTTGCCCTGGCGTAGACGGTGGTGATGGCCGTATGTTGCAGCGTTGCCGCCATGCCGATCCAGCTGCCAAGCCGTGCGGCAACCGGGTGTGGCGCCTGGCTCAGTGTTGCCGCCAGCACCTGCACGGCCGCCGCAGCCGGTGTCGCCAGAATCACGCGGTCGAATGACTGCCCCAGGACATGCCAGCGGCCAGCCGCAGCCTGGAGTTGCGCTACGCGCGCAGCCGTGTGGACTACGCTGCCATGGCGGCCCAGCCAGTGAAGCGCTGCCATTGGGAATAGCTCTCCCAGGTTCACCCGCGGCAGCAACAGGTTGGAGCCGCCGCGGCTGCCAAACAATGCGTCGCGCACAACGCGCAGAAACAGCGCGGCGCTGGCGTCGCGCGCGGGCAGATTGAGCGCAGATACACACAAAGGCTCGACCAACTCCTGCATCACGCGCGCACTGGCGCGAGCGCACAACACGGCTACCGTCAGATCCGGCGCACAGCGGAAGGCGCCCACGCGCCAGCCGATTGCCAGCCGCAACAGGGAGAGCTTGTCGGCGGTACTCCAATCGCGCGCCGCCAGAATACCGCCGATGGCGTCCCATGGCGCCGGCCAGTCTGGCAGCTGAAGCCCGCCGCCATCCGGGAAACGCAGCGTCAGTGGCAAGCGCAGCAGCGCCGTGTGCGCCTGCACGCCCACGCAGCGCATCAATTCCAGCGTTTGCGTGTAGGCGCCAATCAGAATGTGCTGGCCATTGTCCAGCGTGGCGGGCGTGCCATCGGGCAAACGCAGCGGCAGGGCGCGGGCGCGGCCGCCCAAAATGCGCGCGGCTTCAAAGACCGCGACCGCATGGCCGTCCTGCGTGGCGGTGACCGCAGCGGCGAGCCCCGACCAGCCAGCTCCGATGACTGCAATTCTCACAGCCGCCCGAGCGCCTGCACCCGCCATGCCAGCCAAAACTTGCGCAATGGCGTAAGGCTCACACGCTGGTTGAGCACCGCAAAGTCATCGCGTTCGATCTCTCGCAACAGGCTGCGATAGATGCTGGCCATCATCAGTCCAGGCTTCTGCGCGCGTCGGTCCACTTCGGGCAACAGCGTCAGCGCCTCGTCGTAAGCCGCATGGGCGCGGGCGGCCTGGAATTGCATCAGGGTAGAGAAACGCCGTTGAAAGTCAGCATCACCCTTGCGTTTTAGCAATTCATGCGCTTTCACCCCATGCATTTGCAGTTCGTTTACTGGCAGATAGATGCGCGAACGCAGGGCGTCTTCGCCAACGTCGCGGATGATGTTGGTCAGTTGCAGCGCCAAGCCCAGCTTGTGTGCGTATGCCGTTGTGCGCGCGTCGGTCTGGCCGAAGATATTCGCGGCCACCTCACCAACCACACCGGCTACCAGATGGCAGTAGCGCTGCAGGTTTGCGAAATCCAGGTAGCGGGTTTGTTCCAGGTCCATCTGGCAACCATCCAGCACCGCCAGCAAATGCCGGCTCTCGATGCGGTAGTCTGCCGCCAGCGGCAACAAGGCCTGCAGTACCGGATGGGTGGGGCACCCGGCAAACGCCTGCATGACTTCGCTGCGCCACCATGCCAGCTTGCTTGCTGCGATCCCCGGATCGACCATCTCGTCAACCACGTCATCAATTTCGCGGCAAAAGGCGTAGAAGGCTGTGATCGCGGCGCGGCGCGGTTTGGGCAGAAACAGGAACGCATAGTAAAAACTGCTGCCCGAAGCGGCCGCCTTTTGCTGCACGTACTCCTGCGGGTTCATGGACAACCTGGCGCCGGTCGCGGGCAGCGCCAGGCGCGCCACAGGAGCAGTGGCAACTCAGACCTGCCAATGCGGGGCCGATGGCGCCAGGTTGCATGCTGCATGGCCTGAATTTTCTCCAGAATGCGCAGACCGCCCTGAACGACCAACCGGAGTTCCCAGCCGGCGCGCCCGTGCAGGCGCTGCGCCAGCGGGGCACCGCTGGCCATCAACGACCAGGCTTGGGCAACGTAGGTGGCAATCAGGCGGCTGGCCGCCGCGGTGTTGCGGTCGTCCAACAGGTCTCTTTCGCTGACTTGGTGTGCCTGCAATTGCTCCACACTGGGATACCAGCGCGCACGCGCAATGTCGCCGCGCAGGTCCTGCCAGAAGTTGATTAGCTGCAGCGCTGTGCAGATCTGGTCACTTTGGCGCAGCGACAACGCATCGTCGACCTGGTACAGGTGCAGCAACAGGCGTCCCACCGGATTCGCCGACCGCCTGCAGTAGTCATGCAGTTCCGCGTCGGTAACGTAGCGCCGCCCCTGGTCGGTAAAGACCACGTCCTGGCAAAAGGCGTCCAGCAAGTCGTCGAGCAACTGCACGGGCAGAACGAAGCGGCCAATCATCAGCGCCAGTGGGTCGAAAACCTGCGGCCAGCGACCGCTGTGGGCATGTGAGACGGCGCACAGCAGCAGGTCGCGGCGGAACTGCGCCAGGTCCTCCAGCCGTTGGCTGGCCGGCGCCTCGCCTTCGTCCGCCAGGTCGTCGGCGGTACGCGCAAACCAATAGATGGCGGCAATCGGCGCACGCAACCGGGCTGGGCACAACCAAGACGCCACCGGGAAGTTTTCATAGTGCTC
>JAJAZK010000335.1 GCA_026785765.1 Rhodoferax sp.
CCAGCAGCCCGCGCGGCCACAGGATCAGCACACCGATCAGCACCAGGTAGGCCATCGCATCCTTGAATCCATCGGGCAGGTAGACGCCGGCGAACTGTTCGATCACGCCCAGCAACAGCCCGCCGAGGATGGCGCCCGGAATGCTGCCAAAACCGCCCAGCACCACCGCTGCCAGCGCCTTGAGCACCACAATCCACAGGCCGATGTCGACCAGGGCGATGGGCGCCAGCAGCAGCCCGCAGACGGCCGCGATGCCGCCGGAAATGGCCCATACCATCGACGTCAGGCGTTTGACGCGGATACCGTTCAGGTAGGCGGCAAGCTGATTTTGCGAAGACGCCTGGATGGCGACGCCCAGAGCCGTCTTGCGCAGGAACCAGAACAGCACCAGGGTAATGAGCATCGCGGCAGCGATGATGACCAGGCTCAGGTCGGCGATCACCAGGGTGCCCAGCTGCGTCTTCTGGTTGGTCCAGGGTGTGGGGTACGTGCGCGACTCAGGGCCGAACGACATGCTGACCAGGCCGCGCAACATGAAGGCGATGGCGATGGTCAGCATCACGCCAGCGAACTGCGGTTGGCCCACGATCACACGCATCACGCGCGCGTCGATGAGCCAGCTCAGTGCGGCCGCAATCGCCACCGTGGCAAGTGCGGCCAGCCAGAATGGCCAGCCGAGGCCCACGATCAAACCCCAGCCTACAAAACTCGAGGCCATCAGCACGTCACCGTGCGCGAAGTTGAGCACCTCGGTGGCTTTGTAGGTCAGCACCAGCCCGAGCGCCACCAGCGCATAGATCGCACCGATGGCCATGCCGTTGATGGCCAGTTGCAGGACTTGGGCCATGCCCGCGCTCATGCCAGCCGCTCCAGCACCATGGCACTGGCGACACCGGCTGCCCCGCAAATCGAGATGCAGCCAAAGCGCGACCCGCGCCGGTCCAGTTCGTCCAGCAAACCGCTGACCAAGGCCGCGCCAGTGCAGCCCATGGCATGTCCAATGGCGATTGCGCCGCCGTTCACGTTGACCCGGTCATGGCCGACCTGCATTTCCTCCATGAAGTGCAGCGCCATCGCGGCGAAGCCTTCGTTGACCTCGTACAGGTCGATGTCGGATGCCTGCAGATTGGCGCGTTGCAATGCCAACCGGGCCGCGTCTACGGTGCCGGTGAGTGCCAGCGTGCGGTCGGAGCCGGTGTCTGCAAAGCCGAGGATACGTGCGCGTGCCTGCAGCCCATTGCGTTCCAGCGCCGCCCTCGAGCCCACCAGCACCGCTGCGGCTGCATCGGCCATGGCGGGGGAGTTGCCCGCATGGTGCACGTGGTTGATGGCTGCAATGCCATACCGACGGCAGAGCTGGGCGTCCCAGCCGTCCGCTCCGCCTTTGGCGCCCCACTGCGCGAACGCCGGCTGCATGGATGCGAGCGATTCTGCGGTGGTGGCCGGGCGGATGTTCTCGTCGCGCGCCAGCAATTCGATGCCATCGGCACCGCGCACAGCGAGCATGGAGGGCGCTGCGCCGCGCGCAGCAGCAGCCGCCGCGCGCTGCTGCGAGCTCGCAGCATAGGCGTCCACCATGCTGCGGTTGTAACCGCGCTGGGTGGCGATTGCGTCAGCCGCGATGCCGATCGGCGGCAGCATGGCCAGCGCCTGCAGCTGCGCGTCATGCGTGAGGGGCCCCTGGTCGCTGCCCATCGGCACGCGCGACATCATCTCCACGCCGCCCCCGACGGCCAGGGTGTCACCGTGCAGAGCTTGCAGGGCGGCAAAGTTGGTGGCCGACAGGCCGGAGGCGCAAAAACGGTTGATGGTGACGGCGGCGACCGAATCACTCCAGCCGGCCAGTGGCAAAGCGAGGGTACCGACGCTGCTGCCCTGATCGGCGGTCTGGGTGACGCAGCCGAAGATGGCGTCGCTGACCTTGCCGGTATCAAGGGAGGTGCGCTCGGCCAAGCCGCGCAACACCTGCGCCAGCAGCATGGCTGGCTTGACGCTCTTGAGGCTTCCCTTGTCGTTGCCGCGGCCACGCGGCGTGCGCACCGCGTCGGCGATGTATGCGTGGGTCATGGGGTACCTGCCTCTTGATGGTGCTGCAGTTCCAGCTCGAAACGGTCGAAGGACGCCCGGGCGCTGGAATAACTTTGCACCGGTGCGCTGCGTAATGCCTGCACCTGCCGGGCCAGCGACGCGCTTTCCATGGCGACCGCGGCAGTCTCTCCAGTGATGGCACGCCGCACCAGGCCGCCGCCACTGACCAGCACTTCGCCGCACACCGTGCACGCTTCGGACGCGAGCCAGCCGACCAGCGGCGCCACCAGCGCCGGGTCGAAGGACTGCACCGTCTCCGGCGCCATGTGTCCGGCCGTCATCTGCGAGTACGCATAGGGCGCAATGGTATTGACGAGCACGCCTTTGCCCTGACCCTCCAGCGCCAGCGCCCGGGCAAACCCGATGATCGCGGCTTTGGACGCCGAGTAAGCTGCAATCCCGTAGTCGCCATACAGGCCGGCGCTCGACGTGGTCAATATGACGCGTCCATACGCCTGCCCGAGCAGGTGCGGCCACGCCGCATGGGCCAGGTAGACGGTGCCGAAAAATCCTGTGTCGAGGATTCTGCGGAACTCTGCCATATCCTGTTTGAGAAAGCTGCTCGCGCTTGCCACGGCAGCATTGGCCACCACGATATGGATGCCTCCAAAGGTGCTGCGGGCGTGTTCCACCATCGCCCGGCCACTGTCCGGGTCCGACACGTCGGTCCAGTCGGCCGTGGCGCGGCCGCCTGCCCCGACGATTGTTGCCACTGTCTGTGCGGCCGAAGTCTGTGCATCGCCCTCGCCGGGATGGCGACGGTTGTTGACTACCACTGCCGCACCGCGCGCGGCCAGGTGCAAGGCGTAAGCGCGGCCCAGGCCCTTGCCGGCACCGGTCACGATGGCCACGCGGCCCTGCAGGTCCTGGCTTGGTTGCGTCATGGCCGGGTCCATGGGAAGAATGCGGGAACGCGCCGCATGTAGTCGGCATAGGCGGGTTTGGTTTTGGCCAGGTAACGTTCCTGCATCGGTGTCGCCGACCCCGCGCCCATGAACCAGGTTACGTACAGCGGGCAGACCAGCGTCAGCCAACCCCAGGGGTGTACCAGCGCCAGGGCGCCGAAGCTCCACCAGACCATGGCCTCGCC
>JAJAZK010000336.1 GCA_026785765.1 Rhodoferax sp.
AATCAATCAAATTGTCTTGTTCTGGCCTCCCGCAGTCTTTTACGCTTGGGCAGAACGGCCACTGACGAGTCACATACCCAGGGTTGCTCGCCCGCTCCGCAGACACTCTATCGAATTCTGAAACGACATTTTCAAACCGGCCACTTTCATGCTTGTTCGCGCCGTCGGCCACAATCAAAGGGGTGCCAGGCGCGGCCAGTTTTACCGCCCCGGCGCGCAGGCGAATCTACCGGTGTATCTGGAACAGCAGGTCCAGGAAAGCCTGGCCGCCTTGGCCAGCGCCAAAGGCGTGGAGTTGTCTGCCCTCGTCAACGACCTGCTCAGGAAGGCTCTGAAGCATATCGAGATGGCTCGCTAACCGGCCACGACCCAATCGCGTGGCAACGGTTTTGTCGACCTGGGTTTTGCACCGGGGGAAGCAGCTGTGCTGGCGCTGCGAGCGGATTTGATGTGCCGCTTGCGCGTCGTGGTGCAGAGTGAAGGCTGGACGCAAGCGCAAGCGGCCCAGCGCTTCCGATTCACAGTTCACGTTCTACTGAATGCCTTGGCATTGGACCCCGCGGAACGCCATTTGGTTGCGTTGTTTCTTCTGGACAGTCTGCAACGCGATGCAACGCCCAAAGAGGCGGTCACCCACGCTTGGGTTGCCGATGCAAGAAAGCAAAGCCCCTGCACCGTCAGGATATCGCCAAGCGCAAAGCCGACCGGGCAAACGTTGGCGAGCAGCATCACCAGCCAGGTTGCCCATTGCAAACCGCCCGGCTGTCATCACCTGTGCCTTGCTGTCACACCCCATATTGCAACCGTGCCGAAATGTAAGTAAGCCCCTTTGATCCCGTTGTTGTAGTTCTTTGGGGCCATTGCAAACTGTCACACTGACAAGGTAATCTCACAAGCGCGGCCCCTGTTGCCCCGTGGCGTGCCGCCAAGGCGCTTGCTACGCCTTCTTCCAACCTGTTTTTTAGTGGTGACCATCCGATGAATCAACGCGCGCATTTTCTGCTGGCCATGTTCCTGGCGGCCCTGTTCGGTAGCCCTGCTTTGGCTGCCACCTACTTTGTGAACAACAACGGCGGCAAGGACAGCTATACCGGTCTGGCACCAGCGTTTACCGCTGGCACCAACGGGCCGTGGCAGACCATGGCGCGGCTTGCCGCTGCCACGCTGGCCCCTGGGGATACGGTGTACCTTGCCTGTGGCGGCGTCTGGAACGAGACATTGCGGGTTCCGTCGTCCGGCGTCACCGGCGTGCCCATAACTATCGCTTCCGGGCCAGGCAATTGCGGAGCCACGCCACCACTGATCGATGGCGCCGTGACGATACCGGCGCACCAGTGGGTGCAGCAAAGCGGGTCGATCTACAAGGCCAAGGTGCCGATTGACTTGATTGCCAACCCCACGCCGAGTGTGAGCCTCGTCGGGTGGTCCCAATGGTCAGCGACCGGTAACGCAGCGATGGCGATTGATAACGCATGCCCCGGCCAAACTTTGCCGTGCATGGCCTTCACGTCTGGAACCAGCAACAGCATCGCCATCAGCAACAACTTCGCGCTTAATGGCGGTGTCGATTATTCCGCTGCTGTCCAGTTGCGTGCAGTCGCAGGCACCAGCATCAAGGTGGTCGTGCGCCGCGGCGGCCCTACTTACGAGCCCCTGGCCCCGGAACAATGGATAACTGCTAGCGGCGCATGGCAAAACGTCAACTTTGCGTTTCGTGCTAGTGTGTCTCTCGCAACTGCCCGTATGGACATAGAAGTTCCCGCTGCTCGCATACGCGTCAATCTGCGCGAGGCGCACCTGCAGCGCATGCTTCCCGGCGGCACCAGCGTGATCTCCACATTCGTCGATGGGCTGCAAGTGCGCCGCGCCCACCATCCCAACTTTGGCCAGGGCGGTAATCCCGATTCGCCCTATGCCACTGTCGCCAGTGCTGGAGGCAAGACTACGCTGGATGCCAGCAACCTTGTGCTGCCAGGGGGAGCTGCGCTTACCTCTGGCATTGGCGCCACTGTACGCACCGTCGATTGGGCTATCGAGGAGCGTACGGTAACCTCCCTTGTCGGCAAGCGCCTGGCACTGTCTGCGCCTACAGGCTACGACATCCTGCCAGGTTACGGCTTCTACCTTACTGGCGCCCTGTGGATGCTCGACTCGCCTGGAGAGTGGTTCTATGACGATGCCAGCGCTATGCTGTATGTGTGGATGCCCGACGGCGCGGCGCCGGGTAACCGCATTTCCGCAACGGGGCTGGCCTGGGGGGCGGACGCGAGTGCAAAGGCCAATGTCACCTTGAAAGATCTTGCCATCCGCCACGTCGGCTCGGGCGTGGCACTGACCCGCAGCACTGCCGTCATAACCAATGGCTTGTCAATCGCTGACACGGCTGACTACGGCATCAGCGCAGAGAACTGTGCGCAGTGCCAGGTGCAGCGCAGCAGTGTTTTGCGTACGGGTGTGGATGCGATCAATGTGCGCGGCGCGTTGTCCATCGGGTTTTCGCTGACTGACAGCACTATCGCCGACTCTGGGGCGTCGACCCGTACGGATGGTTGGCGATTCTTGCCACGCTCGGCTGTGGCGGCGGTGCTTTCACCGGGTCGCTCAACAACGGTGATGCGCAACACGATTACTGGTTCGGCGAGGCTGGGCGTTTACTTGGGCCCGATGTCCGTCGTCACTGACAATTATTTTGGTCAATCCTGTCTCGTGCTCAATGACTGCGGTGCTATTTATGTCAACCGTGTGGGTAACAATGCGACCATCCGCGGCAACGTGGTTGAAGGTGTCTCCGGCAATATTGCGGGTATGCCTGCCAATTCACCATATAGAGCGGTTGGCATTTACATCGATGACTTGAATACGGGTAGCGTCGTCACCGGCAATACTGTTACTGGCGCTGACCACGGTATACAGGTACACACCGCCAGCGGAAACACATTGTCCGACAACATGTTGTTTGGCAATCGTCGCCAACAACTCTGGATGCAAGAAAACTCCGCCACTCTGAGGACTGCCGGAGATTTGGTCGGCAACATCGTCTCAGCGAACGTTTTTGTTCCGACGGCTAGTGGCCCGGCGGTGCTCGCATCCTCTGAAATTGGCGACACCGTCGACTTCGCGGTCTACACCGGCAATCACTATTCGGCGCTGCTTTCTCCGCGCGTAGTTAGCGAGGTTGCACCTACCACCAGCGGCAGCTACGCAGTTTCCGAATGGCAAGCGGCAGGCCGGGAGACTGGTGCCCGCGTCACCCAGCCAGTGGGATACGCCACATTTCTGGCCGGTCCCAACAATCTGATACCCAACGGGAGTTTTGCTGACGGTACGACGGGTTGGACAAGATGGAACTTGACTGCGCCTCTGTCGTCGATGCTACTTCGGGCATGCGCGTTTGGACCGTGCTTGGACCTTGCCGCCGGGGCAAGCACCACGCTGCTCAGCTCGCCTAATTTTTCTGTGACGGCTGGCAAGTGGTACCGCGTGACATTTGACGCTGCGACCGGTCAGCAAGGTCAAGCCATCAATATGGTGGTGCGCCGCGGTGGTGGCGGCACCGCCGACTATGCCTACCTCATGCCCGCTGCTGAGTCTTTTGCTGGCAGCACCGCATGGAAACGTTATTCGTTTGCGTTCCAAGCAACAAAGACCGTGATTGCCGGTGACCCAATAACAAAAGAATTTGGCGCACGTGTCGATTTTCAAGGTGTCCAGCCGGGTACAACGATATCTCTTGCGCGGCTGGAGATGACCACCCTTACTCCTGCTCAAGCAGCTTTGCAAATCAAGCTGCTGCTAAACCGCGGCAATACTGCCTCCAGCATCGGCTGCGCGACACTTGGTGTACCAGATGCGCTTTGCAACTCCTTTGTGTACCTGCAAGATAGCACCCCGGTCGTCTGGCCCGCCACAGTCATTGCACTGTCGGGCGTACCTGTTTACACGCGTGATACCTCGCTCACGGATAGTGATGGTGATGGTATTGCAGATCAGCAGGACTTTTGTCCAAATACTCCCGTTGGGGCACCAGTGAATGCACGAGGATGCGCGTTTGGTCAGTAACTGGAGTGTTTCGCCTCAGCCCTTGGAACGACGAAACACAAGTTGTCTTGCCGCACCCAGCAAAAAAAGCGTATTGGTCACCAAGTAGCGCTTCCACAGCCGCCCCGGTTCACTGGCAAAGCGGTGCAACCACTCCAGCCCTGCCTTCTGCATCCACTGCGGTGCGCGTGGCTTGGCTCCTGCTACAAAGTCAAACGCTGCACCCACTCCAAACATCACCGCCCGGACCCGGCCCCGGTGCGCCAGCATCCACTTCTCCTGCTTGGGGCAACCCAGACTTACCCACACGGTTCGCGCGCCCGAGTCGTTGATATGGTCCACCAAGGCTGCATCCTCCAGTTCCGACGCGGGGCGAAACGGCGGTGAGTAGGCGCCCGCCACACGCAGCCCCGGCACCCGCTGCCCAAGCGCGCTCACCAGTGCGGCCAGTGTCTGCTCGGTGCTGCCCAACAGGAATACGGATTCGCCGCGCTGTGCTGCCTCGCGAAAGTAGGCCAGCATCAGCTCCGTGCCGCTAATCCGCGGCTGCCTGTCAAAGCCCAACCGGCGCAGCATCCATGCAATCGGCGCGCCGTCTGGCGTGCACATGTCAGCCATACGCATGGCCTCGGCCAGCATTGCATCCTTCTGCGCGGTTACCACCATGTGCACATTGCTGACACACACGTAACGACTCTCGCGGTGCGCGGCCCAGCCGGCCAGCACATCGAGCGTTTCACGCCAGCCCAATGCGGTAACACGCGCCCCCAGCACTTTAGTACCGGGCAACACGTGGCCTGATTCCATGGCGCCAGAACGTTGTTGATCCGTGTGCATG
>JAJAZK010000337.1 GCA_026785765.1 Rhodoferax sp.
AGCGACGCCCCTGCAGTGATGCAGTACCCCTCGGCCACAAGAACAACACACCCAGGACGGCCCTGATTCGATCCCCGCCACGCGGGCCAATCGTCGTCGTCGGGGACGTCCAAATGGGGGAATACGACGCCATCAGGGCATTGCTACCGCAGTTGTATTACGACGGCCAGGGCAACCATTCAGATCATCAAAGACTGGTCTTCTTGGGGGCCTGGCAGCCGCGTCCCACAATTGAGGCCGCCGACTACTAGTTCATACCACCGCTTGCAACGGACGACGGATGCAACGTAGGAATCAAGCCACCCACATACATTCGCACGATCGATGGTGGCGTCAAGACTTCGACCATCGATTCCGCAGGCAATCGCAGTGGGTTGCCCTAGCCCCGAAATGACCAGGGGTGGTGCCGATCACCATTGACCAGATACGCTTGATTGGCCGCCGAGAAAATCGTGCCCGTGGGCAGCGAAGCAATCTTTGAAGGGTATGTCAGTTCGTCTTTACTGGAGGCCGTTCGCTCGGCGTGCAGGACACTGTCGACTTCCCTGATCGAAGTCGTCGTCGATCCCTTGGCGTTCTCGGCAAACCATGAATCCTTGAAAAGGCGGGATCGATCCCGTTGGCAGAAGTTGCACGGACGGTGGCCGGCGGCAAAAGCGGTGGCCTCGTCAAGGAAGAACAGTTCCGAATAGTTTCCAGGTGAAAACACGTTCCCCTTGATATTGCCAAAATCCAGTAGGCAGATGACCCACGCCTTGTGCGCCCACTGTCGCCTGATCGTTCTGGCGGCACCATGCAGGATGCCGCGGTTGCCCATGAGGGTTCCGTGGTCTGGAACTGCGTGCAGTTGACCCCACGGGTCCACTCGATTTTGGAGGTGTGCCATGGTTGCCGCACGTTGGTTCATTCGCCGTCCCGATACTATTGGACTCGGTAGGTTCGCGCACAGAGACTGATGCGACAGGGCCTATGCTTTTGGTACTTGCAATTCAACAATCAACATCGCATGGTCAGGAATGCCGACCTTGCCTGATTTGGCGTCATCACCGTGTCGATGGAAATCCCATGAATACCGTGGCGCCGACACTTCAATGCTGAGGGAGGCAAATATGTGATCGATGCACCGAGTGCTCATCGAAAGGACAGACTTGAAGCTATGGCCCGATGATGGACGGGCATGTTTCCACTCTCTTGCGAGTTGTCTCAGACAGTCACCGCAATAGCTGGCACTGTCTCCCTCGGCCGTATTGAAGTCCCCGGCTATGAAACTCGGATAAGACCGCAGTTCCTGGGATTCCCCGAGAAGCCAGTCCCATGTCTGGCGCTTCCTCCGCATTTCAATACCTGTGAACGCTGCATTCGAAATCCAAGGCAATGACTGCCACCGCCGCTCAGAATCACATGCAGCGCGTTCGGCGGCACGGCTGGGTGGATCTGAGGCCCGACAATTGTTCCGCGGGTCATGGGCTCAGCCGCAGCGATCAGCACCTGATTTTGTCCTTCCACATAGTCGCTGCCCAACAGATGCGGCAGGTCCGTCTTGGACAATTCGTCAGTGAAACGTTGGTGGTCCGGTCCTGTCACGTATTCGGTGAGGATCAAAACCTGGGGGGCCACATCTGCGATGGCTGAAGCAATCCACCCCGGCATTTTTCTTATCGCAGCCCTGTGATTGACGTTCCACGCCAGAACTTTCATATTGCCTCCGAATACGGATGTGATTTGGTGCTTCTTAACAATCGGTGTTACCGCCGGCACGAGATTTACCGCGCACAATTTGCAGGCCGCTCACGCACCCACCTCCGCCATCCAGCACAGCGTATTGACCAAGGCCATCTGCTCCGGCGTATTGCAGTGGATGGCCATCAGCGCCGGGTTGGCGATGACTATGGCCAGGCAGCGCGCGCGCGAGATCGCGACGTTGAGCCGGTTGCGGCTGTACAGGAACTCGATGTGGCGCGGCAGGTCGTCTTCGCTCGACGTGGTCATCGATACGATCACCAGCTCGGCCTCCTGGCCCTGGAACTTGTCGACGGTGCCGACGCGCGCGCCGTAGGGCAAGGCGCGCTTGAGCAGGTTCACCTGCACGTTGTAGGGCGCGACGACCAGGATGTTGTCCAGCGCCATCGGGTGTTCGACACCCGCCTTGTCGGTGTAGCGCTGCTGTAGCGCGCTGGCCACCAGTTCGGCGACCAGCGCTGCTTCCTGCGCGCTACCCTGCGAGCAGCCCTTGTGGTCGATGGCCGCATGCACGATACCCGCCGGCCGCAGCAGCGGATGCGCGCCCTTGCCCAAGCGCAGGGTTCGGTTCGCGTTGCCCCGCTCGGGTTCGAGTCTCCCATCGTAGACCGCGTCCGAAATGAAACGGCACACCAGCGGGTGCATCCGAAAACTCGTCGCCAGGAAGATGCCGCGCGCCGGCGCGATCGTCGCCGCGCCGTCGAGCAGGTAGTCCAGCGCGGAGTCGCCCGAGCGCCCCGGATGCACTCCCTGCACCGGCTGGCTCAGCTGCATCTGGTCGCCCAGCAGCACGATATTGCGCGCGCAGGTGCCGGCGGCCACCAGATTGGCCAGTGCCACCTGCCCTGCCTCGTCGACGAACAGGTGGTCGAATAGCTGGTCGGCCCGCGCGTCGGCGAACAGCCAGCCAGTTCCGGCGACCAGCTGCGCGCCGCTGGCAAAAACATCGTCGTTGGAGTGCAGATTCGTCACCGCG
>JAJAZK010000338.1 GCA_026785765.1 Rhodoferax sp.
GCTCTGGATGTTGGCACTCGGAGTTGGACCGGCCGGTTCGGCGGTGCGGGCTCTGGCCTGGATGGGGCCCACCCACGTGAGCGAGTCGCTGGCAGCTTTGCGCCGCACGTTGCCGCCCTCGGAGTGGCAGACGCTGGCGTCGGCGCGCGCGGCCCTGCCAACCTGGATGGCAAGGGCCATCGGCGAAGAGGCGCTACGTGGCTGAGCATTACTTCGCCCTCAGCAAAGAGGACCAGCGCGAAGTTCTGGAACAGGCCCGCGCAAAGACTGCCCGGCCTACTCACCTGCTTGAAAAGGATGTGTGGGTCGTCTGGACATTGGGTGCATTGTTTGAGTCGCCAGTTGCCGCCGACCTCACCTTCAAGGGTGGTACGTCACTGTCAAAGGTCTACAAGATCATCGACCGTTTCTCCGAAGACATCGACCTTACCTACGACATCCGCAAGCTGATCGCGAACCTCACGGGTGGCGAAGAATTCCTGCCGGCAAACCGCAGCCAAGCCAACAAGTGGACCAAGGCCGTTCGGGACCGCCTGCCCGGATGGATCGCCAACGAAGTGCAGCCGCGGCTTCAAGCGGCGCTGGAGCGGGCGCAGTTGGCGGCAACCCTGGAGATCGGAGGCCCGGAGCATGACAAGCTGCTGCTGCACTACCCGGCCATCAAGCAAGGCACCGGCTACATGCCCCCTGTCGTGACTTTGGAGTTCGGCGCCCGGTCGACCGGCGAACCACACCAAGTGCTACCGGTCACGTGCGACATGGATGGCCACGTCGATGGCGTCACGTTCCCCGTCGCCTTTGCGCAGGTGATGAGCGTCGCGCGGACATTCTGGGAGAAAGCCACCGCAACACACGTTTACTGCGTTCAAGGGCGAATCCGAGGCGAGCGCTACGCGCGACACTGGCATGACCTGGCTGCCATCATGCGCAGCGCGCACTTCGACTCCGTCACCAGCGATCGGGCGGTCGGCCGCGCCGTGGCCGAACACAAGTCTTATTTCTTCAGCGAGAAGGACGCCGGCGGCGACGTCATCGACTACTTCACTGCCGTGGAAGGCGCGTTGCAGATCGTACCCGCAGGTGCGGCCCGGGCGGCACTTGCGACCGACTACGCCAAGATGCTCGAAGACGAAGTCATGGTCGGCAATGCCCTGCCCTTTGACGAACTGATGCAGGCATGCGCTGAGGTCGCCGCACGTGCCAATGCCGCAGCTCGCAAATAAGCCCGCAAGTCCGAAGTTCTATCGAAGGCGGTCTGGAAGAACCCAACGCAAGATCTGGAACCCTTGCAATAGTCTATGACCACGACAAAGAGGCAGGCAGAGCTTCGTACTGGGCGATGAATATTGCCGGTGGCAATATTATCCTGGGCTCATTCTGTCGTTTTGCTATTCAACTCATAGCGTCGAATTCAATAACGAAGAGGGCTTAACTGGGGTGGCTGATGGGGCTCGAACCCACGACAACAGGAATCACAATCAGAGCCCTCGATCGAGCATCCATGCGGGTTGCAGCCGAGTTGGTTGGAATACTTATCGGATTTTTGGCCGCATTTCTGTTGGGTTTGCGAGGGTTTGTTCCAACGGTTATGCCGAATCATTTAAACCTCAAATACCTGGCAACATGGGTGCCCTCACCCGCGCGCTGTTGGCCACTTCCGCGCTGTGTGAACGAGGGTCAACACCCACACGGTCTCGCCGTCGATCTCGTACACCAGTCGATAACTTTCGTGTGGGATCAGTTCGCGGGTGCCAGGAATCTTGCCGGGTCGGCCAAGCTTGGGATGGTCAGCAAGTCGGGCCGCCGCGTCACTGAAAAGCTCGTCCAATCGCGCAGCCGCTCGTATGTTATCGGCCGCAATGTGCAGCCAGATGCCGTCGCGATCTTGTTCCGCTTCGGGCGTCCAAACGACTTTCACGGCGCGCTAGTCGCACCGGCACGTCGCGCCGCAAACTTGGCTTCAACCTCATCATTGGAGCGACCGAAACCGGCGCGCATGGACGCCCTGCCCGCTTCGACTTTGCTGGCCAGAAAATCATCGTATTCGCGCGTCTGGCGCTGCTTTTCGACAAACTCGCGCATCAACTCGCGCAGTACCTGGGAGGCTGGCCGATGGCTGGCCTCAGCTTCGGCCATGAACTGGTCGCGCAACTCCGGTTCCAACTTCATCGTGAAAACGGCTTCCTTGGACATGATCAAACCCCACGTTAAGTAATATTAACGAAGTATATATAACGTACTTACGTCTGGAAAGCCTGAAGGGCGGAATTTGAGGCAGAACTATGGCGGTTGTTGCTGCCGTCGCTGATTTGACCCAGGCTGCCGGAAATCATTGCCCCACCTTGGCACGGTGCAAATCGTTACTGACATTGGGATGCTGAGGTTTTGCCAGGGGTCAGTAGAAATCGGCACCCTGGGTCAAATCGGCGTCGGCGCACACAGCCCAGCGCGATCAGCCGGCTCAAGAAGCTCCTCAAGCAAGGGAAGGCTGCTGCCCAGTCTTGGGGACAGACTGACAACTTCGAGAAAGCTCAAAAACTGGAGACTGCGTTTGCCGATGCCACCACTGCCTCGAATGCTGAGCAGTGGCAGGTGAACACGGCGGTCCATTACAACGAGTGGGCCAATTTGCACCGAAACGACTTCGAGCCTGTCGTAAAAGCCTTCAAGGTCCTAGTAGACGCGTTCGCTTGCC
>JAJAZK010000339.1 GCA_026785765.1 Rhodoferax sp.
GTCTCAAGCAGGCCGGGTGGAACTGGATGAAGGATCAGCCGGGGAGGTTCATCTGCTGATCCTGCTAACCAGCAAGATGTCTTCTCGATGGCGAAGACAGGAATGGCCGCCCGAAGGGCTATTCAACGAGTCAAATCGGCGCTGGCATCAAAGTGTCAATACTTTGATTGGCCATGTACTCATGACCAAGCCACGACACGGTCGCAATCGACGGTGCTCATCCATCGGGCTCGCGAAGCTGATGCGACGCCGCGGCCGCCGACAGTGTTAACCGATGAAGCTTGACAACGCCTTGCTCGGTAAGGTGTTCGCCGATGTATCCACCAGCCAGCACGAAAGCAACGGGTAGTTCCTGCTGGCGGCACCAGTCGAACACTAGGCGCTCGCGCGCCGCCAGCATCTCCTGTGTGATACCGGCCAATCCCCCAGTGGGGCAATGCTCGAAAGGGTCCATCCCGGCGTTGTACAGGCACAAGTCGAATCGCGGCCCCTCGAGCGTGATTTTTTTCAAGGCTCGCTCGATCTCGCCCACGTACTCTTCGCTTCGCTGTACAAGGGTCAGTCGTATACGCTCATTGCTGTGATAGCTGTCGAAGCTGTTGACGGAAACATCCACTTGCCGGATGTGCGGCTCGTCCGCAATCAACGACGCAGTACCGCCGCCGCAATGCGCATCCAGGTCCAGGATCAAGACCGACGAGGCACCGGCAGCCAAAGCCTCATGCGCGGCGATGGCAAGCCCATTGAAAGTACAGAAGCCGGCACCGCTGTCGTGACGCGCATGATGCAATCCACTGGACAGCGAGCCCGCTATGCCACTGCCAATCGCCTCGAGCGCCGCCGCAACCGCGCCGCCGTTGGAGGCCAGCACCATGTTCCACAGTCCGGCGTCCCAGTCGAACCCTTGCGACTCGGCAAGGTTGCGCGGTCGACCGGTCTGCACTGCGCCAACATACGCCGGGTCATGCACCTGCACGATCTGATCCCGGGACAACATCTTGGGCTCGACCAACTGGACCCCCGCAATGGGTAGCGTTTTTAATGAATCGGCCAACCACTTTGCCTTGCGCGTCGTCCCGAAGGCGTAGCTCGATCCCACGTAACGCGGGCTGTAGTAAACGTTCATGATTCCTCTAAGTACTACCCACCTATGGCTCTTTTCGGTGGCCTGTGCGCAGATTGGGAGTTTTGGACAGCCTCGTTAGGCATCACGAATCGTAATCTCGATACGACAGTGGTCGCTCGGTCCCCACTCGCTGGCCTCGTTCATCGCTCGCACGTCGACTCTTGAAGCGAGGTCAGGTGACGCAAACACAAAATCCAATTGACGGGTTGCGCGCTCCGGCATTTTCTGCTGCGCTGTGTAGTAAGTCGGAACGTTGCGGCTCTCGCCTGGGAGTTCCTTTGGCCAGGGCGATGCTTGGCGTCCGTTGGGATGTTGCGGACCGACGAAAGGTAACCCGATGGCGGCGAACCTGGCGAAGATAGTCGCATATCGAGCCTTCCAATATTCGCGCCCTTGCTCGCCGTACCCATAGAGACAATTGAGGTCACCGGCAGCGACGATTCGGTGGCCTCGTTCCCGAGCAACAAGGCTGGAAATATCTGAGATCAGGCGATGAGCGGATGCGTCGGCAAAAATCTTGTCGCCTTCCGCATCTCTGTGGCGGTTCTCCCAGACAGAGTACATCGAAATCAGAGTGATTGTTTCCGAAGTTGTCGGATTCTCAACTCGGGCCACCGAGAACGTTCCCTTACGACTGATCGCAAGGTCGCCGGGTGATGCTTCTGCGAGTGGGCGCGGCGTCATACGCTCGATGCGTATTCCACGCCGAATGCCAACAACTGACGTACGCCATTGCCGCTTCGCGGTGCCTTCTGTGCACCACGGATCCGGTTCGTGGTCGAGCCTTGACGCGAGTTCCATCGGCGGCTCGCAAGCTTCTTGGAGAAGCGCGACATCGGCGTTCAGGTCCACCACGCTCTGCCAGATGTCAGTGCGGTGTCGGATGTTCCAAGAGATGATTTTCATCGATGTACTGGGCTCGCCCGTGATCCGGGTGTGATGCATAACGAGTAGCGCTTAGCTCCCGCGCGACCCGGTTGGTAGAAACCAGGAGTACGACCTGTGGCTGACAAACCCTGTTGGGCCGGCCACGCGACCAAGCGGGCGAATGGTGCTGGCATAAGGGGGAATGGACGAGCCTCGCCTGTGGGCAAAACTATAGCGCAGCGTTGATCCCGCCCAACCCGGTATTGCTGAATAAGCGTCTGGGCGAGGGATGGGAACATGACGATACCGGAAATCAGCAGAACTACTCAGGCTGCTACGACGACATCATGGATCCCATCGCTGAACATGAGGGCTGGCAGGAAGGGTACGACTATTAGGCGGCGCCGGCGGGTGGCTGTGAGGCCTAACGATTAGCGTTTATCTGCCGCGCGGCCAAGCTGGCTGAAACCAAGAGCACCTCCTGCGGCGGATGAACCGTGTTGAACTGAACCACGCGATCAATTGGCCAGAAGTTGTGCGATAGGGGATTGCATGTGCTCTCTCCGATCCGACAGCCAAATTATTGCCGGACTTGGTGCGTGGGCGAAAACTTCTTGTGATTGGGGTGCCGCTGACTGAATCGCCCAGCAAACGTGGAGGCCGGTTACGTGATCGACCACGTGACGCTGCTTAAGCGTGGCTGGCCAATGCGACCCGCCGTCAATATTCGGCACAGGCAGAAGCTACTGATCGACACTTCTTAAACGCCAGCCAAAGCCAGCGGGACGCCCAGCAAGGCGTTTCGCAGGCGCATGTGGGCGGCAAAGCACGGCGTCCGCGTCAAGAGGCAACAGCGCCCCACGCGCTGGCGGATGCCGCTTCCTTCGACCCGACTTGTGGCCTTGTGCAAAGGTCAATCATGGGCAAGTAGTATTCCAAGTCGGCGTCGTCTTCACCAGTCATAGACCAAACACGCTCCTCAGGAAACGGTTCTCGTCCAATAGCATCGAATCCCGCCTTTGTCAGACCTCCCATGATCCGGTGGCCGTTTTCAGCCTGCCACTGCCGATATTCAATTTCCTGATCTGGAGTCAGGTCATATTCCTTTTTCAAGTACTTCGCACGGTCAACCCGCACACGACGCTCGAAGCGTCCATTCTTGAAATACAGTCGAGTTCGCTTGGCCCGCACGCTACTCCAACCGGCATGTGTGTAACTGAGCATGTCTCCATGGTCTATATCCAGGCGACCGCTGAACCAGTGGGCTTTTATGGGCAACTTCCAGTCAATCAACGATTTGTCGAACGGTCGATTTTCATAGTCAAATATTCCAATGAGGTAGAGGTTGTCATCGAAAACCTCCCAGCACCCCACGTATCCGCGATAGTTGCTTGTGGTGGTGATCCAGGTCAGTTCCGGAAGTGTGGAATCCCTCGATTCGAGGTACGGGTCCAATGGCAATGACCGAAGCGCGTACGGCCGGTTTTCGACGACCAGAATTTCCGAACTTTGTGCTGTCATAAGACGACTCCTTGTTGGCGTTTTTGAGATATGGATCGGGGTCGATTTCCCGGTCTGTGGATGACCAAAAAATCATTGGCGCTGGACAACTGATTTGACGCAATTTCCACTATGGATTTTATCAGTTTGGCCTCGTAATGACACCTTTTATGCTATGTAGTTGGTAGCATAGAAGTGTTATGGGGCAAGGCCTAATTCGCCTACGTCAATATATTTTTGGAACCAGTTGCACAGGGCGCTTGAGCCATCAAACTCCCGGCAAATTTTCGAGTCAGTTCGGCAACTGGAGGAGCAGGTTCAACATCACAAAAGGTGGTCTAGTGATACGGGGCGCGGAGACTCTGTCGCGGGGCGGATAAAAAGGGCGTGTGCAGGCGTTTGCGCAGAAATGCTGGTCTCTGGTGTTTACTGAACAGGTGGTGCACGAGGTGTTTGACTTGAATCCGATGCGCCGGGACTAGTCCGCCGTCCAAGAAACCCGGTGCAATTCAGCCCGGGGTGCCGGGCCGCCTTCACGCCGCCTGCTAAAGATCTGCGCGCGCCGGCGCCCGGGGCGGTGCCCGGGCCTGCAGGCCCAGTCGTGTGAGGATCCGATCGCGATTTGGCCTACCCGCCACTGCCCGCGCTAAAGGGCCACCAGCAGTGCTTGGGGCGCCGCCACGGCATTCAAATCTACGGAGAGGCATAAGGTGACACTACCCGCTTGCGCCTGCTATAGCGCCGAATCCCGAGCGGCATGAACACCGTAGCCCGCAGCAATGGGTCCCCGACAACGTCTACGTCAACGACTAGGTTTTTTGGCCCCCACGCAGCCGCCCACCCCGACAACGATCGGGCTACTGACGATTGCAGTCCTTCTGGCGTGATTGTTGTCGGGGGGCGCAGCCAGCTTTGCTGCGAACTTGCTTAACGAACTTGACGCTCCGGTAATCCCGTTTGACGATGGTCGGTAAGCCGACTGGCAGGTTACGACTGTAAGCGGGTAAACGTGTCGGTGCATTGATGGTCGGCAGATGGCAGTTTGCGGTCACCCAACTTGGCGCTGCGAATTCACACAAAGTGCCCCTGCCGGTCACTGGCCTTTGGGCCGAGCGAACGTTCAACGTCTCAGTTCAGCCGACCGTGACGGCAGTCCAAGCCCCGCCCGAAAGGGTCGGCTGCAACTGATGGCTAGCAGTTTTCGTACGATCACCTCGTGGCCGCGCCGACAAGGCACTCACCCGGAACGTCGAACCCACCAGGCGATTCGAAACTACGCATTGAGCCTTCCACTTCGTTCCACACGGACTCACGTTCTTGAGGGGACAGGTGAGCCATCATGGCATTGAATCCACCGAAGGCCTCTCGGGCGACCCGCACGTACTCGGCAGCACTGGCCGCTTTATGGGGCACCGGCAAAGCGCGAACCTCGGGGTGGGCAAATCCGGCTTGACGCAAGACGTCTTCAAGCACCCCGGCACCGCCAAGGCTAAACGGGCCGGGTTGCCCCGCAACGGGAGGTGGGAGTTGCGCGCGCCGGCGGATGATGGAAGCGGGCAGAGCACCCCAACTGTTTCGATCGGGCGTGGAAAAGACAGCGACGGCGACCCGACCGCCCGGTCTCAGGGCACGGCGCCACTCGCTTAGCGCGGTTACGGGGTGCGGCATATACATCAGACCCAGCCGACACAGCACCGCATCAAAGGAAGCGTCAGGGAGATCCAGTTTCTCGCCGTCCATGGCGCGGGTCTCTACCTGTTCGAGTCCCCGTTCGCGGGCGACCTGGAGCGCAAGCTCAACGATCCCTTCCGAGATGTCGGTCGCCAGCACGTTGAA
>JAJAZK010000340.1 GCA_026785765.1 Rhodoferax sp.
GCGCTGAAGCTCGTGGAGGTGAAGGTGGAGCCGTTGCCGAAGTTGTCGATGATGCGGTTGTTGTTCGCATCGCGCAGCACATGGCCACCGGGGTTGATGCCATCGCCGAAGCTGTCATACACGCGCAGATCGTAGCAGCCGTTGGCCAAGCAGCAGTTCACATTGATCGTGCTGTTGTTGGCGTAACCACCGCCGCTGCATATCACCACATTCGCAATGCTCGTCGCGATGTCCCAGGTGGTCTGTGAAGCGCTGGCGTCGGTGTTGAGTGTCAAGGTCACCTCGTTGGCCAAGCAGACGGTGCCAGGGTCGTACTGCCAAAAATCTCCAAGGGCCGGTCCCGGTCCATCGACGCCAGCTCCGATGTAGCCTTTCGTTCCGATAGCGAAACCAACAGCACTTCTGCGCGCAGTTCCTGGAAAGGCCGCTTTCGGCAGCCATGTGTTGGCTGCCGGATTGTACGCCCAAAGATCAGTGGTGTATGTTCCATCGTCGCCAGTGCCCACATAGCCGACCCCCCCTACAGAAAACGCGCTCGCGAGCCAGCGCGCCGACCCTCCGAAATTGGCCTTGGCTGTCCACAGATCACCCACTGGGTCGTATTGCCACAGATCGTTCAGGTTGGTGAAAGTGCCGTCCTGCCCGGTACCGGCGTATCCCTTATTGCCGATCGAAAAGGCCACTGCTCCCCAGCGCGCAACCCCTGGCAGGCTCGTCTTCGCTGTCCAACTGTCACTAACTGGATCATACTCCCAGAGATCCTTCTTGAATCCTGGCGCGATGTCGTCACCCATTCCCAGGTATCCTTTCGTACCGATCGAGAATCCCACGGCCACGGATCGGGCCGTGCCGCCGAAATTCGCCTTTGCCGACCATGTGTTCGTACCAGGATCGTATTCCCAAAGGTCATTGGTGTAGCCTGTCATATCCTGACCAGTGCCCATGTATCCCTTGCTACCAATGGAAAAGCCCACAGCAAAATAGCGTGCGGTGCCGCCGAAGTCGGCCTTCTGTGTCCATGCGTAAGTCCCCGGGTCGTATTCCCAAAAGTCCTTGCGCTGGGTAGGGCCGTCCTGTCCAGTGCCTACGTAGGCTTTGGATCCAATGGTGAAGGCTGCGGCCCCGTATCGCTCAGCCCTCGCGATGTCGGCCCTTTGTGCCCAAGCATCGCTGCCAGGGTCATATTCCCAAAGATCCTTTTTCGTACCCCCACCATCGCCGGTGCCAACGTATCCCTTGGTGCCGATACTGAATGCCACCGGGTACCTGCGACCACCACCGATGAAGTTGGCTTTTTGTGTCCAGGTATCCAAGGTCGGGTCATATTCCCAAAGATCAGGCGCATAGGCGGTGAAGCCGTTATCGCCGAGCCCGATGTAGCCCTTGCTCCCTACCGAAAACCCAACTCCAAATAGGCGACCACCACCGCCAATGTTGGCTTTCTGTACCCAACTGTTTCCCACTGGATCATATTCCCAAAAGTCGCTCAACCCACCACCACCGTTGCCTCCACCTCCGATGTAGCCCCTTCCTCCGACGGAAAATCCCGTAGCCAATTGGCGACCTACACCTCCGAAGTTCGCTTTCTGGGTCCATGTATCGATAGCGGGGTCGTATTCCCAGAAATCGTTCAGGTAAGCGATCGGGCCGGGAAATTGGAAGCCGGTTCCGACGTAACCTTTGGAGCCGATGGAAAATCCAACACCGTAGGCCCGGGCGACTCCTCCGAAATTCGCTTTTTGTGTCCAAGTGTTCAACGCGGGGTCGTATTCCCAGAAGACGTTTCCACCAGCGAATATTCCCGAACCCACATAGCCTTTGGACCCAATGCTGAACGCGAAGGCATCAAGGATCGGTGGTCCCGGTACCGTTGCCCTCTGGACCCAAACATCGGTGATAGGGTCGTACTCCCAAAAGTCCTGTCGTGGTTCTCCGAGTGTCCCCCCACCTGTTCCGATGTAACCCTTGCCGCCGATGGCGAAGGCCATTGCCTGCTGGCGGTCCACAGGTGAAGTAAGAGATGGGATCGGGGTCCATGTGTCCGCGTTGACACATGGATGGAGTGCGGCGATCGCGATCAGCAGCGCGATGAATTGAAGTTTCCGGTTCATGGTCGTAGGATTTGGAAGCGTGATGTCTTCAATGAACGATGCCGAGCGTCTTCAATTCCTCGGTGGTGACGGTCGGCGGCATTTCTCCCTTCTTGATCTTGGTGATCACGAAGGCGGCGAGTTTTTCAACGTCTTCTCTGGTCTTGCAGCCTTCCACGCCCGGTTGGCCGGGCAAATTGGTCTGGTGCAGGAAGAGCTTGCCGTCGCTGAACACGTCGTAGCCGAAGGTGCCGTTGGGTGCCTCGATGATCGCATGCGTCAAGGTGGCCCCGGCATGCGCGGAGGCCGCGGGAAAGGCAGCGGTGGCACCGAGCGTGTCCGGTGTTGGTGGCGCATGGTCCGCTACTGTTGTCACGGGATGACTTTGTGCCGGGAGAGCGGGAGTTTCCTGGGGTCCCGATGGTCCGCCGCATCCGATGCCCACCACCATCAGGGCATACCACCATGAGCGAATGATCCATCCGTGCGAACGCTTCATATCGATCATGATGGAGGGAAAGTACAGGAATGCCGGAACCATGCAAGGGATTGTGCATAACTGGTGGGCCCGAATGCGAACGGCCCCGTGATCGGGGCCGTTCAACGATTTGCAGTTGATCGTGTTCTACTCCACCACCATCCGCTCCATGAAGTGTTCCTCACCCGCGGTGATGCTCACAACATACGCGCCTTGCGAAAGGCCGCCGAGGTCGAACACGGTGTTCGCCGAAGCCCCTTGTGCGGGCAACGTGCGTGCGGCTACTTTCTTCCCGGTAAGATCGAGGACGTCCACGGTGATGATGCTCACGACGCTGGAAAGACCGGAAAGGCTCAAGTGGACCTCCCGCCCATCGTTCGGATTGGGCCATAGGCTCATGCGGGCCGCGAAGGCGATGTCCTCGTTCCCGTCAACCTGCGGTGCCATGGCGCTGCCACAAATGGCGCTGCCGATGGTGATGGTGCATATGGGACCGAAGGGGCAGAAGGTGAGACCACCGTCAAAGGAGATGCGCACGCGCACATTGTAACAGTTGTTGTTCTGCAGCGGGTTGGTCACGAAGCTCAAGGCCACTGAGCTGGTCGGTGATGTGATCTTGCGCAGGTAGGCGGTTTTGGAGAACTCGAACTGGTAGCCGGTGGCCCCGGTCACGGGGGTGGCGTAGATCAGGCTGGTGAGGCTCAAGCCGGTGGCAGCGCAGGAGATCACAGGGCTGGCTGTGGTGGTGAGCTGGCTGAGCTGGCAGGGAGGCACCGGCAAGTACAGGCGGCACGCGGGCCCGAAGACCCCGTACGTACCGTTCAGCAGTGATCGCACGCGCACGTTCAGCAGCACGCCCAAGGGAACGGTGGGCGGGTTGCTCATGGCGTTCAGGCGGAAGTAGCTGGCTTTCTGCGCTGTCGGGGTAGCGATGGGCCAACCGGTGCCGGGCGCGGCATGGGTGAACAGGATGCGGCGGCTGAAACCACCGTTGGGGTTGGTGATCCAGAACTGGTAGCCCGTATTGGCGTTCACCGTCGGTGTACTGATGCTGTACAAGGCGGTCACGGCCGGGTCCAAGTTGGCGTGCAGTACGGTGGTGGGCGTGGCCGTCATCACATCACAACTCGCGGGGTGCAGTGTTCCGCTACCGAGCGGTACGCAGAATCCAAGTGTGCTGAAGCTGGTTGATGTGAAGGTGGAGCCATTGCCAAAGTTGTCGATGATGCGGTTGTTCGCCGCGTCCCGCAGCACATGTCCGCCAGGTATGATGCCATCACCGAAGCTGTCATACACGCGCAGGTCATAGCAGCCGTTGGGCAGGCAGCAACTGACGACGATGGTGCTGTTGTTCGCGTAGCCACTGCCGTTGCAGACAACGGTACTCGTGCTCGTGATGACGATGTCCCAGCTGGTCTGGTTCGCGTTGCCATCGGTGTTCAGGGTGAGGGTGACCTGGTTGGCGGTACACGTGCCCGCGCATATGCAGTTCGCGTTGAGCGCATCGTTGATCGTGTTGGGATTGCCGTCGTTGCAGGGGTCACCGAGCGTTCCGAATGCGCTGGGGCAATTGTCGATGGCATCGCATATCCCGTCCCCGTCGGTGTCTTGAAAGGTTCCAGCGCACACGCAGCCATCGCTCCACATATCGTTCACCGTGCAGAAGTTGTTGTCATTGCATGAAGAGTCTGGCAGGGCATTGCCGCCGATCACGCCAAGGCAGTCCGTGGGATCGTATTCCCAAAAGTCCAGATGGACGTTCGTTCCATCGGTACCGCATCCCACATAGCCCTTCGAGCCGATGGCGAAACCGGATGCCCCCTGACGCCCGCCTCCGC
>JAJAZK010000341.1 GCA_026785765.1 Rhodoferax sp.
AAGGGAAAACGCGGCCAGGCCGACTTTGTACTGACTGGCAGCTGGAGCCAGAAGTCCTGCCAGGAAGCCGCCAAGTACTGCGACACGCGTATTGCAGCCAGCAATGGCGGCACTGGCCACACCACCCTGCCCGCTCCTGCCAGCTGGGAGTTGCGCGCATCCAGCAGCTACGTGCATCTGTGCACCAACGAAACCATTCATGGGGTCGAAGTACACACCCTGCCCGATCTGCGCGCGCTCGGTTGCGAGGCGCCGCTGGTGATCGACTTCTCCTCCCACGTGGCTTCGCGCGGCGTCGACTGGGACCGTGTTGGCGTGGCCTTTGCGGGCGCCCAGAAGAACCTCGGGCCAGCCGGTTTGACCGTGGTGGTGGCGCGCGAAGACCTGATCGGCAAAGCCCTTCCAATTTGCCCGAGTGCCTTCGACTACCGGTTGGTGGCCGACAACCAGTCCATGTACAACACCCCACCCACTTATGCCATTTACGTGGCCGGGCTGGTGTTTCAGTGGCTCAAGCGGCAGGGCGGAATGGCAGCCATGGAGCAGCGCAATCTGGCCAAGGCCAAGCTGCTGTACGAGGCCATCGACGGGTCGGACCTGTACGAAAACCGGGTCGCCCATGATTGCCGCTCACGAATGAACGTGCCTTTTTTCCTGCGCGATAAGACGCTTGACGATGGGTTTCTGCGTGGCGCCGCCGCCGTTGGCCTGCTGGCGCTCAAGGGCCACAAGTCGGTCGGAGGCATGCGCGCCAGCATTTATAACGCCATGCCGCTGGCCGGCGTGCTGGCCTTGGTGGCGTACATGCGAGAATTTGAGAAATCCCGTGCCTGACGCAGTGTCTGGTATCCGTCCTGACTCCCTACCATGAACAAGACCCTGCCAGAGCTGCGCGCACAGATTGACGCAGTTGATGCGCAACTGCTGGAGTTGCTCAACCACCGTGCGGGTTTGGCCACTTCGGTGGGTGAAATCAAACGTGCCGAGGGCTCGCCCGTGTTCCGCCCCGAACGCGAGGCGCAGGTCGTGCGCGCCCTGCTAGCGCGTAATACTGGTCCGCTGCGAGACAAAGGCATCGCCAGCGTGTGGCGTGAAGTGATGTCCGCATGCCGCGAATTGGAGGCGGCGCAACGGGTGGCTTTCCTTGGCCCCGCAGGAACCTTCAGCGAGCAAGCCGCACTGCAGTTTTTCGGCGCCAGCATTGAGCGCGTGCTACGCAACAGCTTCGACGACGTGTTCCATGCGGCGGCTTCCGGGGCGGCAGACTTTGCGGTGGTCCCGGTGGAAAACTCAACTGAGGGAGCGGTCTCGCGTTGCCTGGACCTGTTTTTGCATACGCCGCTACACGTGGTGGGCGAAACCAGCCTGCTGGTTCGGCACAACCTGCTGCGCCAGTCTGCGACGCTGGACGGGATCGCGGTTGTGCTGGCGCATCCGCAGGCGCTGGCGCAATGCCAGGGCTGGCTCAATGCCCACTTGCCCAAAGCAGAACGCCGCACCGCATCGAGCAATGCTGAAGGTGCGCGTCTAGCCACTACCAATCCCGCCTGGGCCGGCATCGCCAGCCTGCAGGCTGGCGCCGAGTTCGGTTTGCATACAGTGGCGCCGTCCATTCAAGACGACGCATTCAACCGCACCCGGTTTCTGGTGATGTGTCTGCCGCAGCAGATGGCCGCACCAGCGGCGACCGGCAAGGACTGTGTGAGCCTGATCGCATCAGTACCGAACAGGCCAGGCGCGGTGCACGACATGCTGGTGCCACTAAAGGAGCATGGCGTATCGATGACGCGCTTCGAGTCACGGCCGGCGCGTTCCGGCCAGTGGGAGTATTACTTCTACCTCGACATCCAGGGCCATCCCTCGCAGCCCCACGTGGCGCAAGCCCTGCACGAACTGCAAGCCCTGTGCGCCTTCTACAAGGTGCTTGGGACCTACCCGACCGGCAATCAATAGCGGCATAGTCAGAACCACAACATGTTTCAACAACTGGGATTGATCGGGTGCGGGATGATGGGCGGCTCATTTGCCCTCGCCCTGAAGCGGGCCGGTTTAGTCAAACGGGTGGTTGGATACAGCAAGTCACCGTCCACCACTGACCGTGCGCGCCAGATGGGCGTGATCGACGTCGAGGCACCGTCGGCCCTGCTCGCCGTGTCGGGTGCGGACATCGTGCTGATTGCCGTCCCGGTGGCGGCAACCGAGGCCACGTTCAAGTCCATCAAGCACCTGGTGACAACCAACATGCTGATCATGGACGTGGGCTCGACCAAACGCGACGTGGTGGATGCGAGTCGGCGTGCCTTGCGTGAACAGGTCGGCTGTTTTGTGCCGGCCCACCCGATTGCGGGCAAGGAATTGTCGGGGGTCGAAAATGCCGATGTGGACTTGTATGTCGGGCGGCAAGTCGTGTTGACGCCCATTGATCGCACCGGTGCGGTGCAGGTGCAGCAGGCAGTCGACCTGTGGTCTGCACTCGGTTGCCGCGTGGTCAAGATGGCGCCGGAGGCGCATGACGCAGCTTTTGCGGCAATCAGCCACCTGCCACATCTGATTACGTTCGCACTGATGAATGCCATCACGGGCCAGTCAGCGGGCAAGGACTTTCTGTCGTTGGCGGGCCCGGGCTTTCGCGACTTCAGCCGGATCGCTGCGTCCGAGCCGACAATGTGGCGCGACATCATGCTGTCCAACCGCGAAGAACTGCTGCTGCAGTCGAAGCAGTTCCAGCAGGCATTGCAAGCCCTGGAGCTGATGATTCAAAATGGCAATGGCGATGCCTTGCTGGAGCGGATTGAACATGCCAGCGCCACCCGTGCGAACTGGAGCATGTCCAAGCAGCAACAGTAATGTTCGCAACCGGCTTTCTGGACATCGCGCCGCTCTCTGGCGCCAACGGATCGGTCGTGTTGCCGGGCTCCAAAAGCATATCCAACCGCCTGCTGCTGCTGGCAGCCATGAGCCAGGGCAACACCACGCTGCATGACCTGCTCGACTCCGACGATACCCGGGTCATGCTGGTGGCCTTGCAGACTCTGGGCTGCAACGTGCTGCGCGACGGGACAACGGTGCAGATCGAAGGGCTGGGCGGAACGCTGCCGCAGCGCAGGGCCGAGCTGTTTCTGGGCAACGCGGGGACCGCCATGCGCCCGTTGACCGCCGCACTTGCGGTGCTGGGTGGCGATTTCACACTCTCCGGCGTGGCGCGGATGCACGAACGCCCGATCGGCGACCTGGTCGATGCCTTGCGCCAGCTGGGCTGCCAGATTGACTACCTGGGCCGCGATGGGTACCCGCCGTTGCACATTGGTGAACCCCGCCTGGCACTGGCACAGGCGATCCGGGTCCGCGGCGACGTGTCGAGCCAGTTCCTGACCGCGCTGC
>JAJAZK010000342.1 GCA_026785765.1 Rhodoferax sp.
GAATGGATGCACGTCAAGACTTGGTCTGTCGCACTCACAGGCAGATCGACTTGTAAGCCCAGCGCGGAACTTTGCCGGAGCTTTTCCATCTCGCGATCAACCGTCCGTCCATGCAAACGATCTTGCCCATACAGGGTGCGACAAATGCAGACCGGCACTGCGAACATGACAAAACCCGAATCCGATGCCCTATGGTTTGGGGACGCGCAGGCGGCTGATCATGAGGGATCCCGACAGTGCAAATAGCAGCACCAGCGGGTGCAGCGTAAGTCCCGCGAGGCTCCATTCGCCGAACCACAAATCCTGGCGCAGGGCACCGAACCAGGCCGCCACCGCCATCATCGCCACCAACACGATTGAAGTGGGGATCGGGGTGCCCTCGAAGTATTTGACCTTGTCCGTGCCCTCCGACATCGCCTCTGCGGTTACGTTGTAACGCGCCAGCCGCGAGACGCCGCAGGCCACGAAGTAGGCCAGCACGATCCGGTCGTAGAAGCCGTGCATGCCGCACGCATAGGCAATCAGCGCAGGCGCCACGCCGAACGATATGACGTCGGCAAGCGAATCGAGTTCCCGGCCCATGGTAGAAGATTTCTGCCGCCAGCGCGCGATGCGGCCATCGAGTACGTCGAATATCAGCGCGGCAAAGACCAACGCCGAAGCAAAGTAGACGTGGCGCGTGACACCTGTTTCGATGAACGTCATGGCTGAGAACAACGCGCCGACGCCACACACGGCATTGGCCAGCGTGAACCAATCGGCGAGGTGGAACTCCCGGATCATGGAAAATGGCTTGGGATGGGTAGCGATGTTCATTGGCCCACTGTAAAACTGCTATCGCGGGCAGGATGTCGGCCAACCGGGTCGGCGCTTGTAGGAGAGTGGCGTCTGTCGGCACCTCCGGGGGCGGAACTTCTGCCGGTTTTTCCCGCGGAGGGTCGCCGATCGGAGCTCCAGGCGGCGCGTCAGGCTCCCTTACCGGCGGGGCTTGAGGCATGGGCTCCGTCGGAGGCGGTACTGGCGGTGCGTGCAATATCGGCGAAAGTGATTTACTCACACTGCACCCGTCAAGGCATCACTTTGAACGCGCTCTGGCCGAAGAGCGCTGGTTGCCCAATGCACATTGCGATTGGACCCTGCAATTCGAGCAGGGCTTCACGGCTGTGCTTCGCGCTGTCCACATTAGCGAAGGCATCGTTCACATCACGCCGCACATCCACGCGCATTGCGCCGCTAATCGGTAACCAGTTGTTGTCCTGAAACGCAAAGCTGATGCGGTGTACAGAACGCATCGTGTTCTCTCCGGTGGAGACATCCAGCGCCCGCACTGCGTTTTCGTCCTGGCCGAGATGCGCCGAAGCAGTCTGCGTCACCTCGATCTGCCCCACGAAAGGTGACACGGGGGAACTGGTCTTCTGTACACGGAACAAAACCGTTGTCGGCGCATACTGGCGCTTGACCCAGGCCTTGACCGATTCAGCGTAGACCACCTCGATGGCTGGCCTCTGATCGAACGCGTCGCGGCACCGTTTTACCAAGGCGTCGAATTCCGCGAGAGGTTGCGCGAACACGCTCGCGGATGCCATTGACAACGACAGCAACACGACCCGCATTTTGGCGCGTGTGTTCACGGGACGCCCAGCGGGGATTGGCTTGGAAGTGTTATCCGAGGCCGCCGTGGGTGGCGTACACGCAGTCACTGTCGTTGCCGGCGAAGTCGAAGCGTTGGCGAACCACTTCGAACACAACTGAAACATGTTCTGGACCATGGAATCTCCGGGGCGGTTAGGAGCATGCAGTGTCCATCCGGGGCAGGGCGCGGCATGTAGGAAATGGCCGGGAAGCCGCGTCGGAAGTGAACACAGTTTCGAGACGTGGAAATTCCCGGGTTCAGCGGCACTGCGCAAGTAGGACAGCACCCACAGCCGATGTTGTTCCGGTCCGATGGCTGGGTCGGCCCGCGCGGTCTACATTCAGCACGATCCGGCCTGATAGCCGAAGACCGCTATTCCACCCGGCTCAACCCAAGGAGGACGCCATGCCAACAGACCGCTAAGACGGCGGTATCCGCAAAATGGGGAACCATCTTCGGCGGCATACAGGTTTCGAATAACTTTTACAAAGGCTTTGCCATGATTACGAAAAAACCCTTCAGCAATTCCGGGCCCAGCAAACTCCCGGCAACCGATGCACCTCGCAGCGACCGTCCGACGGAAGCGCTGGAGCGCGGCTACGGCGATGAACTCGGTGGCTATTTGGTGGAACCGACCGACGACGAACCACGGCGTCCTGCGGGCAGCGGTTCAGTCGCCTCGCGGCCTTCGGAAAAACCCGCTTCCGGGGATCGCTCTAGCTGATTATTTCCCCTGATCGCGTAGCGGGGACGGGCGGAAATCAGGGCTGCTCCGAGGTAGGCACTATTCCACTGGGAACTGCGTTCGCACGGTCCTTCCAGGAGCGTGCAGCTCACTGCGTTGGTTTGGGCAGTCCACGGTCAAAAATGATAAACCGGGGACAGCAGAAAATCTGCTTCGCTCTTTCCCCAGAGATTTGCGGCTACCGATAGCCAACCGGCAGCTTTAGACCCGTTCGCTACGTAAATCGGTTTAGGCCCTTTGAGTCACGCGCTGCGTGGCTTCCCGACGCCCATCCTGCTGGAGGGCCTCGCCTTTAGAGGGCGGGAATAGAGCGTACAGGGAAGCTCTCAATCGAGCGGAATGATCAGATTGGCCCTGGTCCGGGTGAGAACATCGCTTTCCTTGTGGCCAAAGATCTGTTCGACAGCCGTGTTGAAGGTGATCACCGTGTCATTGACATCGATGATGCTGATGATGGCGTTTTCGAGCGGGCTGGATTGAATTGCCTGCTATAGTGCCTTGCCCTATTACTTGCTTTATTACCGCCGTGACTATCCTTTGGCTTTGGTGGAAGCCAAAGAAAACGGTCTGCCCGCCGAAATCGGTGTGCAGCAGGCGCGCGAATGCGCCGAGATGCCCGCTCTCCAAGTTCGCGTATGCGACCAACGGACACCGCATCATCGAGATCGACTGCACCATTGGCATCGAGCGGCAGGTGGATCGCTACGCCACGCCCGACGAACTGTTTGCCCGCCTCACCGCAGCCACACATTTGTCACAAGACACCGTAACGCATGCGCGGGAGCCGTTCAACCGGGTCTCCGGCAAGGTGCCGCACTATTACCAGCAGATTGCGATAGGCCGCTTGATCGAAGCGATGCTGCTCGGGCAGAAGCGCATCCTGGCCACGCGGGCCACAGGCACGGGCCAGACCTGTGTGGCTTTTCAGATCTGCTGGAAGCTCTGGAACGGCCGCTGGAACCGCTCGGGCGAGTATTGCCGCCGCAAGATTCTGTTTCTGGCCGACCGCAACATCCTGGTCCAGATAGAGCCTGATGGCTTCGTCGACCTCCCAGGTGGCCAGCGCACCTGGGACGACGGGCTTGGACTTCACCCGCAGGCTTTGGGTTTGATGCCCTATCGGACTGGATGGCGCAGCGACTCGAGATAGGCCTTGTCCGCAGCTGCCACCGCCTTCGAGCCAGCATTCTTGAGCAACAAATTTCTCAATAAAGGGTCGAGAAAAATCCGGCTCTTCCTGGATTCCCTTGGATGTTATTTTGGTGGAGAGGAGGAGGATCGAACTCCCGACCTCTGCATTGCGAACGCAGCGCTCTCCCAGCTGAGCTACCCCCCCAACAAAAATCATTCTAGCGAGGCCGTCGCACATCTGCTTGCCGGTTTCCGGCCGCTGCCCGCACGACAATGGCGGCACCCAACACTCCAGGAGCCAGCCGTGCCACGACAACCTGCACCCCAGTGGTACGACAGCATGTACAACAACCGGCTATTGGTGCCGGAGTTTCCTCAGTATGTTGCCCGATGGACCGAGGGATCGGCGCAGGCACGGCGCGCGCGCGCCTGCCATCTGGACATTCCGTATGGGAGTGGGGCGCGTGAACAACTGGATATTTTTCCGGCCGATGCGCTCTATGCTCCGGTGCTGTTTTTCATCCACGGCGGCTACTGGCGCTCGTTGTCCCGGTCGGAGCATTCCTTTGTCGGGGCGGCGCTGGCGCGTGCGGGTGCCTGTGTCGTCCTGCCCAGTTACGACCTGTGCCCGGGCACTGCGAAGCAAGCGGTGACGATTCCGAAAATCACCATGCAGGTCGTGCAGGCCCTGGCCTGGACCTGGCGCAACGTCGCGCGGTGTGGGGGTGACCCGCAGCGCATCACGGTGGCTGGCCATTCGGCCGGGGGCCATCTGGCCGCCACGATGCTGGCCTGCCGCTGGCAGGACTATGCTGCCGACCTGCCGGGCGACCTGGTGAAGAATGCGTTGTCGATCTCCGGTCTGCACGAGCTCGAATCGATCCGGCGCACGCCCTACTTGCAGACCAGTCTGCGTCTTACCCGGGCTGATGCGACGAGGGCCAGCCCGGCGTGGATGCCAGCGCCAGGCGCGGGCGTACTGAACGCTGTCGTTGGCGGCAATGAGAGCGCCGAATTCCGGCGCCAGAACTGGCTGATCCAGTCATCCTGGGGAAGTTCGGTGGTGCCGGTGTGCGAGGAACTTGCCGGGCACAACCACTTCAGCGAGCTGGAGTCCCTGACCACGCCAGACAGCCACCTGCAAGGGCTGGCGCTCAGGCTGCTGGGTCTGGCCTGAGCGCGAATCGGCCGCTACCTTACATCAGAAGGTGTTCGCCGGCGTTATCGCCGCCCAGCGTGACGTAATTCACCTTGCGGATGTCCATCAGTTTTCGGCCGCCGGAGTAACTGATGGAGCTCTGGATGTCCTGCTCCATCTCGACCAAGGTGTCGGCGAGGGCGCCCTTGATCGGCTCCAGGATGCGTTTGCCTTCGACATGTTTGTACTCGCCCTTGTTGAAGTCGCTGGCCGAGCCGTAATACTCCTTGTATCGACGGCCGTCCACTTCCACGGTCTGCCCGGGGCTGTCTTCGTGGCCGGCCAGCATCGAGCCGATCATTACCATGGTGGCGCCAAAACGTATGCTCTTGGCAATGTCGCCGTGTTCGCGGATGCCACCGTCGGCGATGATGGGTTTGGTGGCCACCCGGGCGCACCACTTGAGCGCAGAGAGTTGCCAGCCACCGGTGCCAAAACCGGTTTTGAGTTTGGTGATGCAAACCTTGCCTGGACCGATGCCGACCTTGGTGGCGTCCGCGCCCCAGTTCTCCAGGTCGATGATGGCTTCCGGTGTGGCTACGTTGCCGGCGATGACAAAGGACGCCGGCAGTTTTTCCTTCAGGCAGGCGATCATGTTCCTCACGCTGTCGGCGTGGCCGTGCGCGATGTCAATGGTGATGTAGTCCGGCACCAGGCCCAGCGCCACCAGTCGGTCTACGGAGTCGTAGTCGGGCTTTTTCACGCCTAGCGAGATGGACGCGTAGAGGCCCTTGGCCTTCATGGCCTGCACAAACTTCAGGTTGTCCAGATCAAAGCGGTGCATCACGTAAAAGTAACCGTTTTGCGCCAGCCAGGTGCAGATGGACTCGTCGACCACGGTCTTCATGTTGGCGGGGACCACGGGAATGCGGAAACGCCGCCCGCCCAGTTCGGTGCTGGCGTCACATTCGGAGCGGCTGTCGACGCGGCATTTGCGCGGCAGCAGCAGGATGTTCTCGTAGTCGAATATTTCCATGGCGTTTCCAGGCTCCCGGAGACTGTTGTGTTGAACAGGTGAACGCTTGGACTGGACCCGGTCGGTGCTTCTGCAGCGCGCAGGCTGCGTAGAAACAAGAACCGGGCCACAAATGCTTGGGCCCGGTGGTTGAGTTTAGCAGCGTCGTGGGCGGCGCTTCCTACAATCAAGCCATGTCCGTATCCTCCGCCGCTGGCGTTGCAAGCGTCAGCCCCCTGTTGCAGCATCTCAATCCCGAACAACGCGCGGCCGTTACGCTTCCCAATGAACACGCCCTGATCCTGGCCGGCGCTGGCTCGGGCAAGACGCGGGTGCTGACGACCCGCATCGCCTGGTTGCTGCAAACCGGCCAGGTGTCGCCGGCCGGGGTGCTGGCGGTGACCTTCACCAACAAAGCTGCCAAGGAGATGATGACGCGCCTGTCCGCGTTGCTGCCGGTGAACGTGCGGGGCATGTGGATCGGCACCTTCCATGGACTGTGCAACCGCTTCCTGCGCGCCCACTACAAGATCGCGGCGCTGCCGCAGGGTTTCCAGATCCTGGACACGCAGGACCAGTTGTCGGCGATCAAGCGCCTGATGAAGCAATTCAATATCGACGGTGAGCGGTTTCCGGCGAAACAGACGCAATGGTTCATCAGTGGCTGCAAGGAAGACGGCCTGCGCCCGAACATGGTCGAAGCGCGCGACGAGGACAGCCGACGCAAGACCGAGATCTACCAGTTGTACGAGGAGCAGTGCCAGCGCGAGGGCGTGGTGGACTTTGGCGAGCTGATGCTGCGCAGTTACGAGGTGCTGCGTGACAACGATCCCGTGCGCGAGCACTACCAGCGGCGCTTTCGCCACATCCTGATCGATGAATTCCAGGACACCAACAAGCTGCAATACGCCTGGATCAAGATGCTGGCCGGTGCCGGTGCGCCCGGCGAGCCGCTGATGCATGCACCCGGCTCGGTGATGGCGGTGGGTGACGACGACCAGAGCATATATGCGTTTCGCGGTGCGCGTGTCGGTAACATGGCCGATTTTGTGCGCGAGTTCGGGGTGCGCCACCAGATCAAGCTGGAGCAGAATTACCGCAGCTACAGCAACATTCTGGACAGCGCCAACGCGCTCATCAGCCACAACCAGAAGCGCCTTGGCAAGAATCTGCGCACCGAGCAGGGGCCGGGCGAGCCGGTGCGCGTTTATGAGTCGACCAGCGACCTGGCGGAAGCGCAGTGGATGGTCGAGGAGATGCGCCAACTCGTGCGCGACGGGTCCGAGCGCAACGAAATTGCCGTCTTGTACCGCAGCAATGCGCAAAGCCGGGTGATCGAAACTGCTTTGTTCAACGCTGGGGTACCGTACCGTGTGTACGGCGGCCTGCGTTTTTTCGAGCGTGCCGAGATCAAACACGCACTGGCCTACTTGCGGATTCTGGAGAACCCGGGCGACGACACGAGTTTCTTGCGCGTGGTCAACTTTCCGCCGCGAGGCATTGGCGCGCGCAGTCTGGAGCAGGTGCAGGATGCGGCGCGCGCGTCGGGTCGGTCCTTGCACGACGCGGTGGCGTCGGTGTCGGGCAAGGCTGGCGTCAACATGGGTGCTTTTGTGGCAAGTATGGCGACGCTGCGCGCGCAGACTGAGGGTTTATCGCTGCGCGAGATCATCGAGCTGGTGCTCGACCACAGCGGCCTGCTGGAGCACTACCGGGCCGAGCGCGAGGGTGTCGACCGGGTGGAAAACCTCGACGAGTTGGTCAACGCCGCCGAGAGTTTTGTGACCCAGGAGGGTTTCGGACGCGACGCCGTGGCGCTGCCGGTGGACGAACTGGCGCCGCCACCAGACGCCGAAACCGGCGAGACGCAGTCGCCGCTGGCGGCCTTTCTGACCCATGCAGCACTGGAGTCTGGCGATAACCAGGCGCAGGCCGGGCAGGACGCGATCCAGTTGATGACCGTGCACTCCAGCAAGGGGCTGGAGTTCGATTGTGTGTTCATCGGCGGCATGGAGGAGGGCCTGTTTCCGCACGAGAACTCCATGAACAGCCACGACGGTCTGGAAGAAGAGCGCCGCCTGATGTACGTGGCAATCACGCGCGCGCGCCAACGCTTGTACCTGAGCCATTCGCAGACCCGCATGCTGCATGGACAGACCCGCTACAACATCCGCAGCCGGTTTTTCGACGAGTTGCCCGACGCGGCCCTCAAGTGGATCACGCCGCGCCATGCCGGCTTCGGCTCCTACGCCGCGTTTCCGGGCAGCGGCAGCAGCAGCCAGCGGCCGGCATTCGGCGCCACGCCCCGGTTCTCGGAACGGGCGAGTGAGGCGGCCGTGTCGCGCAATACCGACAGCGGTCACGGGCTGCGGGTGCAGATGAAGGTGTTCCATGCCAAGTTCGGCGAAGGCACGGTGTTGACGCTCGAAGGCAGTGGTGCCGATGCGCGGGCGCAGATCAGTTTTCCGCGCCATGGCGTGAAGTGGCTTGCCCTGTCGGTGGCCAAACTCACGCCGCTGCCGTGAGCCCCAAGTTGCCACTGGCCCGGCCCGTGCTTTTGTTGCGCAAACCTGCAATGAGATGGTTTTTCTGCCGGATTCGTGGCCAGACCATGGAACTCCAGGCGAAAGGCCGCATCAGCCTGGTTTTACCTGGAAAGACCCAATGTTCATGAACAAGACAATTTGCAGCGCAGTTTTGTTGATTGCCATCGCCGGTGCCACTGGTGCCAGCCTTGCCGCCGATACCGGCCCGGCGGTGAGTGCGCCCAACGCCAGTGAGCGCATGGGTCTGGCCCGTGATGCGATCAAGGGCAAAGACTGGAAAAAGGCGCTCGCAGAATTAAACCTTGCGGCGCGGGAAGAGCCGCGCAATGCCGACGTGCACAATTTGCTGGGTTACAGTTATCGCAAACAGGCCACGCCTAACCTGCCCAAGGCCTTCGAGCACTATAAGACCGCGCTCAGCCTGAATCCGAAACACAAGGGCGCCCACGAGTACATCGGTGAGGCCTACCTGATGGACAAGAAACCGCAAGAGGCCGAAAAACACCTGATCGAGCTCGAAAAGCTCTGTGGCAACAAGACCTGCGAGGAATACGCCGACCTCGCCAAGTCACTCGCCGACTACAAGGCGAAGAACTGAGACTGGAGCCCGGCCGCTTAACGCTGGGGTGCCTGCGCCGGGTGTAGCTGCCCGGGCTTTTCTTCCATGTAACCCCTGCCGTCCTTGACGCCTTTTTTGCCCATGGCCTGCCAGGCGGTGCGTTGCCCGACCAGACGCGCCAGCATTTCCAGTTCTTCGTCTGCGTGGTTGATGGCGGCTGCGGCGGACAGATAACGCCCCTCCTTGGGCTGGGAATCGGCCCAGAATGCCTGGTGGTAGTCCGCTTGGCTTTTGAGCTTGTCGTCCCCACTGCTTAAGTCCACCGTCCCGTAACAGTTGCAGAAGTAGCTGCGCACATTCTCCTTGCCAAAACTCTCGGTGTAGACGCCGGTGCCGCGGATACCAGCCGTCATGGTGGGCGTAACGATCTGGCGGTTCGTGCCCTTGCCCCAGACACTGGCCACTCCGCCTGTCAACAGGCGCAATATGCTTACCGACCACAGGGACGAGCCGCGCTCGACCGCCATGCGCGTGTTCTGGCGCACCTTGAACGATGCGTTGCCGATCACAAACACCAGCGTGGTGCCGGGCCCGGTGGTCAGCTCGTCGCCAGTCTGGATGGTCTGGCCCGGCAGCAGGCGTGCGCCATTGAGCTGGGCATCACCGACCAGTTCCACAATGTTGCTGCGCTGCTGCGCGTAGGCTGCAGAAAATCCGCCAGCCGCGGTCCAGGCGGCCGCTGCGCTGAGAAACTGGCGCCGCTGGTACCAGAGCAACTCCTGCTCGGTACGCCCATTCAAAGTGTGTTTCATGCTGGGGTCTCTCCTGTGCCAATATCAAAACAGTCGCGAAAAGTGAAATAGGTCGAGGTGAAGAACATGGCGGCAATCATCAGCGAGATTGGCAACAAGGCGACGCCGGCCGCCTGGGGGCTGCCGAACAGCGCCGCCAGCACCGACACCACCACAATTGCCAGTAACAGGATGGCGATCCAAACCAGGCCAAACACGGTGAACGCCCAGAAGTTGCGCAGGCAGGCAACAAGGCTGAAAAAAACACTCTTCGCGGCCGACACCTGATGCCAGTGCACAAGGGCCGGAGCATGCCAGAACATCAAAGATAGCGGCATTTGCAGGGCCAGAAAGGCGATCATCGCGGTTTGTGTGGCAGGGTCCTGGGCCATTTCCAATGTCGGCATCTTGCCAGCGATGTACTGGCCGGCAAATGCGCCGCCGTCGAACAAAGCGGTCAGACCCATGATCAACCAGAAACCGGCGCCGTAAAGGATGCCAAGCACCAGCATCGCGCGCAGTTGTTCGCGCCCGGCACGAAAGGCGCTCAGGAATATGGTGGGCATCGGGAACTTGCCGGTCGCGGCCTCCTTGCTGGCAGCCATCAGACCCAGGGTGCAGGCGGGCAGCAGGGCCAGGGCGAGAGCCAGGCCCAGCACCGGAATGGTGCCCACCACCGACATCACGGCCATGAACATGAAAAACAGGCCCGACAGCGCAAGTGGCTGGCGCCAGAACGTGGAGATGCCGAGCTTGACCCATGTCATGCCAGTACGCGCGGGAACGATATTTAGTTTCATATGCAGATCAATGATGCCAGGCGTTGCCGCAAAACCCGTTCAAAGTGCGCTGGATCGTGTGCTTTGAGCATGCGCGCTGCGCGCGGCCGGTGCAAGTCCCACAAGCGTGAAATCCAGAAGCGCAGCGCGCCCGCGCGCAACATGGCTGGCAACAGGTCGCGTTCGGCCCCAGTCAGCGGGCGCTGCCCGGAGTATGCCGACAGGAACGCCGTGCTGCGCTCCTGGTCACAGGCGCCGCTGCTGAGGTCGACACACCAATCGTTCAGCGCAACGGCAATATCAAACAACCAGCGGTCGACGCCGGCAAAGTAGAAGTCGAAGATGCCACCCAGGACCGGCGTCTCGTGCGTCGCCGCCCCAGCTGGCGGCGCGACAAAAAGCACGTTGTCACGAAACAGGTCGGCGTGGATGGGCCCGCCCGGCAATGCGGCGTAACCCGCGCTGGCAGCCACATGGTTTTGATAGGCCAGTTCCGAACGTAGCAGTGCTGCCTGTTGTGGGTCGACGCAGGGAAGGATCAGCGGCACGGTCTCGTTCCACCATGACAGGCCACGCAGGTTGGCCTGGCAAAGCGGGAAGTCGGCTGCGCCCAGGTGCAGACGCGCCAGCATGCCACCGATTGCAGCGCAATGCGCGTAGCTCGGTTCCAGTGCGCTACTGCCAGGCAATCGATTCACGACAGTAGTTGGCTTGCCGTGCAACGTGTGCAAATAGGCCCCGGCCCGGTTCGTCGCGGGGTCGGGAACCGGCAGCCCGCGCGCCGCCAGGTGCTTCATCAACGCCAGGTAAAAGGGCAACTGCTCAAAGTTCAGCCGCTCGAAGACGGTCAGCACATACGACC
>JAJAZK010000343.1 GCA_026785765.1 Rhodoferax sp.
CCCATATCCTCGCCTCACGGTTGCCCAGCACGTCCATTGCCTTGGCCGCCTTGAGCACCATCAGGCGCATGGATTCAATCTCGATGCGTGCGCGCGAGATGACCTCGACATTGCCGCCGAGCCAGACCAGCTTCTTGCCAAAGGCCTTGCGCGAAACGCCCCGCTGCAGCATCAGCTCCAGCGCTTTTTCGGCCGAGCCGATGGAGCGCATGCAGTGGTGGATGCGGCCCGGGCCCAGCCGCACCTGTGAGATCTCGAAACCGCGCCCTTCGCCGAGCAGCATGTTGTCTTTGGGAACGCGCACGTTGTCGAACACGATGTGCATGTGCCCGTGCGGCGCATGGTCTTCGCCGAACACATGCATCGGTCCGACGATTTTCACGCCCGGCGTATCCTTGGGCACCAGGATCATCGACTGCTGTTTGTGCGGTGCCGCATCCGGGCTGGATCGCACCATGGTGATGAGGATCTTGCAGCGCGGACTGCCAGCACCCGAAATGTAGTGTTTCTCACCGTTGATCACCCATTCGTCACCTTGCAGGACGGCGCTGGTGGCGATGTTCTTGGCGTCCGATGAGGCGTGGTGCACCTCGGTCATGGCATAGGCTGAGCGGATATCGCCGTTGAGCAGGGGCTTGAGCCATCGTTCCTTTTGTGCCGCGGTCCCCACACGTTCGAGCACCTCCATGTTGCCGGTGTCCGGGGCAGAACAGTTCATGCACTCCGAGGCCAGCGGATTCTTGCCCAGCTCTGCGGCGATGTAGGCGTAGTCCAGGTTGGAAAGCCCCGCACCGGTTTCGGCGTCGGGCAGAAAGAAATTCCACAGCCCCTCCTTCTTCGCCTGCTCCTTGGCGCCGTTGAGCAAGTCGAGCATGCCCGGCGCATAGGTCCAGCGGTCGGCGCCGGTGCGCCCTTCGAACAGCGCATGGTACTTCTCGCTCATCGGCTCCACCGTCTCGGTGATGAAGCGCTTCACGTGTTCGTACAGCGGCATGGCTTTGGCCGTCATGCGCAGGTCGTTCAGGTCGTCGGTCGGACTCAGATTAAAGGCAGAAGCGCCCTTGCTGACTTTTTGATTCATGGTGCGGTGACTCCGTGTGTCTGCGACAGCCTCGAATCGTAGTCGGCTGCCGACTCATTGCCGGCGCGCAAGTCGCCTGGGTGACGCGCTGCTGCAGAAAGAAGCGAGCGGCGTCAAACGCCGCTTTGGGGCCCGGCTTTTCCCCGGTTCCAGAAAAGGGCAAGGAACAATCCCAGGTTCACCAGCATGCTGGCCAGCAACCATTGTCGGCGTTCACCACGCTTGTTTGCGGCTGGAAGCTGTTCGACTTTGCCATTTCCGGCCACCGTAATCTCGGCACGGACGGCGTGGCCTTCGCCGTCAACCGCCACCAAGCGCCAACTTCCGGGCCGGTCGGGGTAGAAAGTGACACGCCCGAGCCGGTCCGCGCGGCTTTGCTGGAAAGGCGCCGACGCGTCGGCGGGGCTGAACACCCGGGCTTCGACATAAGGCATGGCCTCCCCTCCTGTGTAGTACAGCTGCACGGCCACCGGATGTCCGTCCAATACCTCATACCCGGTGCCATGTGCCATTGCGGTGCTTGCCAAGCTGGCCAGCGCGAGGCCCCAAAGTGCCTGCATCTGTCTACTTGACGTTGAATACAAGCACCGAGCGGCCCACATAACGCGCGTAGTCTGCCGTAACCTCCGGCGTGGAGTGTTCGACACGAACCATCCACAGCCCCGGCTTTTTCAGCTTGATTTTTGCGGTGCCGTCGCTCAAGCCTTCGGTGAATGAAAAGGCCAGCGGCTGGCCAGCGGTCACCGTCATCCTGGCGGGCTTGCCAATGAACTCGTGCGCGAATGTCGGTAGCGCCAGCAGGCTGAGGGAAAGAAGGGCTACGCGGTGGATCATGGATTTTCCTTTGGTTGGCAGGCATTGAGCGACGCGACCCATGCTGTTGACAGGCGCGCTCCTACACCAATACGCCTGCGGCCAGGCTTTGGATTCGGACAAGAGAATCTTGGAGCACTCGCTTGTAAAAAGCGCAACCGGCCATTCATCGCTTTGCTGACGAATCTGCCCATCTACCGTTCTGCCGCCTGAATCCACCCGGCTCTATCATGCGTACAGACCAGTGATAGAGCCTGGCCTTAGCTTTGCCGTCGCCGTCCACTCGATTGACGGCAAGCGTATGAAATCCAGTTTTTTCGCAGCACAGGGTGTTGGTCGTCTACTTGCGCTGACGCTATTTGTAGTCGGCGCGGGAGCGCAGGCTCACACCGGCCAGGAAACAACGGCCGGGTTCATCTCCGGCTTTTTGCATCCAGTGACGGGGTTTGATCATTTGCTCGCGATGGTGGCAGTTGGCATCTGGGGTGGCACGCTGGGCCGACCTTTGATCTGGGCGCTGCCGGTGGCCTTTCCGCTCCTGATGGTGGTGGGCGGCGTGCTGGGCATTGTTGGCGTGCCGGTGCCCTTGGTCGAAACTGGCGTGGCGGTTTCGGTGGTAGTGCTGGGTGTGGCCATTGCGCTGGCCTGGCGCGCGCTAGTGGCTGTGGCTTTTCTGATCGTAGCGGCGTTCGGCATATTCCACGGTTATGCGCATGGCGCCGAGTTGCCGAATGCCGTGTCTCCAGTCGCTTACGTCGTTGGCTTTGTGTTGTGCACGGTCTTGCTGCACCCGGCCGGTATTGCCATCGGCATGCTGGGTTTGCTGCGCGGTGGCACAACCGCGCTTCGCGCAGGCGGCGCTTTGATTTCAGCTAGCGGCCGGTGGATTCTCACGGGTTTGCCGGGTGTGGCCTGAGGCGCACCGGGCGGTGCGTCGCGCGTCGGGTGCTGTTTCGGAGCTTCGATGGTGGCGAGCGTTGCCCGTAGGCGCATTGTTTGGCGCCGACCCGACGTGGGCGCATGGAGCTCTCGGCGTCAGCGACTCCTTCTTGACCGGCGCACTCCACTTGATGAATTCGCCGTCGGCGCTGGTGGCGCTGGTGGGTCGGGTAGTGGCGTTCTTTGGTTGTCGCGAGAGACTGGCGCTGGTTGTTGCTTTGCTGGCGGGGAGCGCCGCAGGCGTCGCAGCCGCCTTCGGGCTGCGAATTCCAGCGAATATTGCTGCGCTGGCCGCGCCGGCTGCAGCCGTGGCTTCAGGCCTGATCGCTGTGGCGGCGACCAAAGCGCCAGACGTGATCGCAGTTGTGTTGTCGATTGCTGTCGGCCTCTCGGCGGGCATTGCCGCAGGCCTCGACACGCCTGGTTGGGGTAGCGCACTCGGCGTCAGCTGTGCCGTGACGGCGCTGGTCGGGTTCACGCTGGCAGTTTCGCAAGATCTGATGACCGTTCGCCGCATTACCACGCTACTGCCATTGGCACGCCGCGTGCTGGGCGCCTGGGTCGCCGCCATCGGCCTTTTGACCGGAACACTGGTGCTCCATCTGCAACGCGGTTGACACTCAGCAGGGCGTGTCGCGTATTGGAGCAGTCCATTACCAGCGTATTCAGCGGGTCGGCCGCACACCGTGCTCCAGTTGCGCGCAAACAATCAGGAGCATGTTGCCGTACTCGGCGTCCCGCAGATCGCTGCCCGGTTCGATCACCGTACCTGCGGCCAGGCTGCGCGCCGACGCCGCGGCCATTGGTTGGTGGAAACCCTTGACCAGCCGAGCCCCGTGTGGGCCTACCATTGGGCACGCCATGCACAGCCGCAAGCCACATGGCGAGCCGGGCCTGCATAAGGCCTGCGATGAATATGGAGGAGTATGGATGACGCATCAGGTTTCGCCCGACATGAACGCTGCCAACGCCCACTACCGTGGGCCGGGAACCCGTTTGCTGGAGGTCGTCTGTGCCGGTCTTCTGGCGTGCATGGTGATATTGCTGTTCATCCAGGTGGTCAGCCGTTATGGCTTGCACAACCCGCCGGACTGGACGGAGGAACTGGCGCGTACGGTGTTCGTGTATCTCACCTTCGTCGGCGGCGCGCTGGCCGTTGCCCGCAATGCGCATCTGAAGGTCGACAGCGCCGTGAAGCTTCTGCCAGATAACGTGCAGCCATGGATACGGCTGCTGACCAACCTGATCGCCATCGTCTTCCTCGGCTACGTGCTGTACTACAGCTCCATCATGTTGCCACGGCTGGCGTTTCAGCCCTTGACTGCGTTGCCGTTCCTGTCCAAGGCATGGTTTTTCGCGGCAGTACCGGTAGGCTGCTCGCTGATGCTGCTTTATGAGTTGCACCGGCTCATGGTCGAGGTGCGCGGTCTGATGAACAAGCCCGTGGCACTCAGGAGCTGACCACATGCTGGCCCTGCTGTTTACGGTTTTTGTGATCCTGCTCGTATTGGGGCTGGACCTGTTCTCCGCCATGGGTGCGGCCAGCCTGGTCTATCTGCTGGCCACGCGCACCGGCGACATGCCACTTCCGCTGACGTTGATCCCGCAACAACTGGTCGGCGGCGTGGACTCCTTTCCGCTGTTGGCCATTCCCATGTTCCTGCTGGCTGGCGAGCTGATGACGCGTGGTGGAGTGACCACCCGTTTGATCAATTTTGCTGCGGTGCTGGTCGGGCAACTACGTGGCGGCCTGGCCCAGGTATCGATCGTCACCAACGTGATCATGGCCGGCATGAGCGGCAGCGCCGTGGCCGACGCTGCCGCCACCGGGTCGGTTCTGATCCCCGGCATGGTCAAGCGCGGCTACACGCCCGAGTACGCTGCCGCAGTGATTGCTGCTGCGGCCTGCATCGGGCCGATCATTCCACCAAGCCTGATGTTTGTCGTGCTGGGTTCCATGGTGAGTGTCTCGGTCGGGCAGTTGTTTGCAGCCGGCATCATTCCCGGCCTGCTGATGGCGGTGGCGATGATGGCGGTGGTCTACCGGCAGTCTTTCAAGATCAACCTGCCGGTCGAACAGCGCGCCACCCTGCCGGTGTTCTGGAAGGCGACCAGGGAGGCCGCGTTGCCACTGGGTATGCCGGTGGTGATACTTGGTGCAATCCTGAGCGGCTTTGCCACACCCACCGAAGCCTCGGTGGTGGCCGTGGTGTATGCCTTCGTGCTCGGGCTATTCGTCTACCGCGAGATCAAGTACTCGGAGCTGCTCGAGATCTTCTCAAGCGTGGCCATCACGTCGGCCTCGGTGATGGTGACCGTGGCCGCGGCGCAGCTGTTTGGCTGGATCACCACCGCCGAAGGCCTGGGCAAGGCCCTGGGCGTGATCTTGACCAGCTTTACCAGGGAGCCGTGGGTGTTTTTGATGATCGTCAACGTGGTGCTGCTGGTGCTCGGAACCGTCATGGAGCCGATCCCCATCATGGTCCTGACGGTGCCGATCCTGTATCCGGTGGCGACCCAACTCGGCATCGACCCGGTGCATTTTGGCCTGGTCATCGTGCTCAATCTGATGATCGGATCGTTGACTCCGCCGGTCGGCGTCAACATATTTGTCACCGCTGCGATGGCCAAGGTGCCGGTGATGCGGGTCGCCCGGGAGGCCATGGGATTCATCTGGATCCTGATCCTCGTGTTACTGGTAATCACCTACATACCCAAGATCGTTCTCTGGCTGCCTGAGGTGCTGTATCGGTGACATAATTTTCTGGTGCATGGGTCCCAGTCAGCAAACGCCGGCGAGGGTATGCTTTGCAGCAGGGTCAGCACGCGTTATTTTTTCAGTTCCATTACACAAAGGAGACCCCCCAATGTCGCACTTCTCGAATGCAATGAGCACGGGCGCAATCTTGCGCATGGTTGGCCGGCTGCTGCTGCCTGCTCTGGTCGGTTTGTTGCTCAGCCCGGCATTCGCCCAGCAGCAGCAGGATCTGAAGTTCCGCTTCGCCACGGTTCAGCAACCCGGCATCTACCTCGACGGCATCACCAAGTTCACCAATCTTGTCCGCGAACGTACCGGTGGCAAGGTGCAGATCGAGGTGTTCTGCTGCAACCAGCTCGGTGGCGAACGCCAGATCATGGACGGCGTGAAGCTCGGCACCGTCGGCATCGGTTCCATCGGCGCCACTGGCTCTGCCACCTACGACCTGCTGTTCATGCCGTTCGTGTTCCGGGACCTCGACCATGCCCAGAAGGTGGTGAACGGTCCGGTCGGCGCCAAATGGCAGGATGATTTCTACAAGCAGACCGGCGTGCGCCAGATCGGTTACCTGATCAACGGCTCCCGGATCTTCCTGACCAACAAGCGCATGCTCAACAGCCCGGCCGATGCCAAAGGCATGAAGATCCGCGCGCCTGAGATCCCGACCATCGTGGCCTCGCTGCGCGCCCTGGGTGCCAGCCCGGTCGTGATCGCCGCGCCCGAGCTCTACACTGCCCTGCAACAAGGCACCGCCGACGGATGGGAAGGCCCCTTGGCTTTCATGGCCGACAACAAGCACTGGGAAGTCGCCAAGAACCTGGCGCTGGTGGAATGGATCTTCAATATCACCAACACCATCGTCAACGACGACATCTGGAACAAGATGACGCCAGCCACCCAGCAGATCATGCGCGATTCGTGGAAGGAAGTGGCGACCGAGATCACCCAGAAGGAGTGGGCCAAGCAGGGCGAACTGGCCGAGCTGTTCCGCAAGAACGGCGTCACAGTGGCCAGACCACCGGTGGGCCCGTTCCAGGAAGCCACCAAGGACGTCTGGAAGGATTTCGCCCCCAAGGTCTGGGGCCCCGGCGTGTACGAGCAGATTCAGGCTACCAAGTAAGGACTCCGCAGGCCTCAGAGGCGCAGCAGAAAGCTTCTGTGTCTTTCAGTCGACCTTGCGCGGCAACTGCATCAACACGCTGTGTGCAACGCCACCATCAATCACCAACTGGTGGCCGGTGATGTAGCCAGCCTCGTCCGACGCCAGCCAGACCACGGCGTTGGCCACGTCTGCCACCGATCCGAGCCGGCGCAGCGGCACTCCGCTGCCGCGCAGTGCACGTACCCGGGGGTCGGCAAACACGGGCGCTGACATTCCGCCATCGATGAAGCCCGGCGCCACGCAATTGACCCGCACGCCCGAGGGGCCGAGTTCCAGTGACAGGTGCTCGGTCAGGCTGGCAACCCCGGCCTTGGCCGCCGGATAGGCGCCCGCCCCGGGGCCAGGCTGCACCGCATTGAGCGAACTCAGGTTGATGATCACACCACTTCCACGCTGGACCATGCGCAGGCCAGCCTCGCGCGCGACAATGTAGGTACCGGTCAGGTTCACGTTGAGCACGGTCCGCCAGTCGTCGACGCTTTGCTCCAGCAAGGGGCCGAAACGCACGATCCCCGCATTGTTTACGACCAGATCGGGCGCCGTGCCAAAGGCATCGAAGGCGGCCCGGACCTGATGTTCGTCGGTCACATCGGCCTGCAAGGCCATATGCCCCGAGCCCGGCAGCGACCGGATGAATTCCTCGCAATCGGCAAGTTTCAGATCCAGCACGCCAAGCCGGTAACCGGCCTGCACCGCGCGCACGCAGATGGCAGCGCCCAGGCCTCTGGCCGCACCCGTCACGATAGCTGTCTTGTCCATGGAATCGAACTCCTCTTACAGATAGGGCCAATTGCCGTCCCGCCGATACATGAGCCGGACGCTCGAATTGTAGTGACGGGCATCGTTGCGTAGCGACGTTGGAGGCACGGGAATCGATGCTGCCAGCGGCGCGCCACGCCAGGGTCGGATCGCCCCCGCCAGTGGCGGCAGGTTCACCGAATGCCCAGCATCCACTGGATCAGGTACTTGGCCACAAAGCCGACCATGCCGAAGGCCAGACCGAGGAACAACACGAATGTGCCGAACTTGCCGGCCTTGGACTCCCAGGCCAAATGGCCGATGATGAACAGCATGTAAAGCATGAAAGCGCCCACCCCGAAGGTGAGGCCGAAGCCTGCAATCTGTTCTTCCGAGAAGCCGAACATCATCCGGTCAGCCCGGGCATGGCGCGCTCTGGCAGCGTCGAAGCATCAACCAGATCGCGATAGGCATGCCAGCTCGCATGGCCGAGTACCGGCACTACGATCAGCAAGCCGACCAGCAGACTGGCAAAGCCCAGCAGCACCAGCAGCATGATCAGCCCCGACCACACCGCCATCGGAACCGGGTTCGCCAGCACGACCCTCCAGCTGGTGAGCACCGCATCCATCAGCGTGATGCGGCGGTCCAGCATCAGCGGCATCGAGACCACGCTGGAGGCGAAGATCGGGGCGGCCAGAATACCGCCCAGCGCCAGCCAGGCCTCGAACAGAAAGTGGTTGCGGCCCAGCACCACATGCCGCAGGAAGTCGAGTGGGGTCTGGATGGGTACCGGCGCCAAGAGCGTGATCAGTGCGGCAGAGGTCAAGACCCAGCCAGTGCCGGCAACCGCCAGCAGGATGCCGAAACGCACCAGGCACCAATAACCGCTGCGATCAACAAAACGCGACTGCTGCCAGCCCATCCAGGTGTCGTACAGCAAGCGCCAGCGAACACGCTGCTGGCGCTCCAGCGCTCGGCTCATGGCGTACAGGCCGGTGGCAAGCACCGGGGCCACCACCAGGAAGCCGGAGAAAGCGCCAGCCAGCAACCAGAACTGCTGTCGCGACAAGGCGAACAGCACCAGGCCAAACAGTGCCAGCGCAGCGCCATGGGACAGGCTGAGCCAGCCGCTGCGCCACATGTCGCGCCAGCCTGCCACCAGCCACTGCAGCGGTTGGCCAACTGTGATCTGGCGTACGGCAAGGGTGGGGCGACGGGCGCCGCCGGACGGGGCGGAGGGAGGGGTTTTCATTGGTAGCTGGCGCAGTCTGGGGTGATTTGCATGGTAGCGGCTTGATCAGGAACATCGGCATCTGGCACCGTCGTCCCGGCGTTTCGTCGCAATCCATAACGCGGTCATGGCGTTCGCTGCCATGATCACTCGCGCTTTGAACCAAACAACGCCGAGGACACTGTCAATGCACCGATCCCTACGCCAAATCGCCCTGGCTTGTGCAGGCCTGATGCTGACTACACAGGCCATGGCCGCTCAAGCCGGCTGGCGACAGGTCAGCATAGCGGGCACTACGGCGGATGCCGCGCCCATCCCGGTGGCTTTGTACTATCCAACCCAGGCACCGGCGCGGGCCATTGCCATGGGGCCGTTCACGGTCAGGGTTGCAATTCAGGCCCCACCGGACGCGACGTTCAAAGGTTTGCTCGTGTTAAGCCATGGAACTGGCGGCTCTGAACTGGGTCACAGCAGCTTGGCCGAGACGCTGGCACAACATGGTTATCTAGTGGCCGCGCTGCGTCACCCTGGCGACAATTGGCAGGATCGCTGGCTCCTGCAGGAAAGTGCAGCGCGCTACTTTACCGAGCGGCCGCAACACGTGTCCCGCCTGATCGATGCGTTGCTTGGCGACCCGCAATGGGGCGACCGCATCGCACGAGACGCCCAGGGTCCGCGCATTGGCGCGCTCGGGCATTCGGCTGGTGGGTACACCGTGTTGGCCCTGGCCGGCGGCCGACCCGATCTGTCGCGCCTCGCATCGCATTGCGACAGCTACCGCGCCGAAGACCCGATCTTCTGCGCAATGGGCCGGACCGCGCAGCCGATATCCAATCCCGTGCTGCTGCCGCCGCCAATCCCCCCGCTGATCGACACCCGCGTGAGGGCCGTCGTGGCGCTGGCCCCGGTCGGGGTGGTCTTTGGCGCGCAGTCGCTGGCCTCAATCCGAATCCCAACGGCGATTTACGCGGCGGAGCAAGACCGCTTCCTGGTGCCGCGCTTTCATACGGAGTGGATCGCCCGAAACTTGCCTGGAGCCGAGTTCCATCAGGTGCCCATCGCCTGGCACTTTGCGTTCATGGACCCGCCCAGCATGCCGATTCCGTCCGAAGATGGCGACATCGGTGCCAACCCTCCGGGCTTTGATCGCCAGGCGTTCTTGCGGCAGCTACAACAGGAGCTTGTTCAGTTCTTCGACAAGGCCTTTCGCTGAGGCTGCGACGGTGCAGGCATACTCTGCGTGGCGGGTTGCCTGGTGCAAAGACATGTCGGCGTTTCAAAGGATACGGCGATGGGTTGGTTGAATCGGTTGCCGGGTTTTACGCAAAGCGCGCCCGGGCTTGAATGGACGATCTGGAAGCGCCTGCCCGCAATTCTGTTTTGGGGC
>JAJAZK010000344.1 GCA_026785765.1 Rhodoferax sp.
CGTCAGCGCCAGGGAGATCGATCCGGTCAGCGTGGTGGGGGTCGCGGCCAAGGTGGGACCGGAGGTGGCGGAGGTGGCGGAGGTGGCGGAGGTGGTCGACGCGGTGGACGTGGACGCTGAGACGGTAAACCCGGCGCTACAAGACTGGACACTGCGTGCGGGCATTCGCCAGGAAAGTGCGCTGCTCGGGGTAAAATGTGCGGCTTTGCCCGAAGGGGCTCTTGCAGGTTTCACCAGTTCAGGACAATCGCATGACAACAGAACGCACACTCTCCATCATCAAGCCCGACGCCGTCGCAAAAAATGTAATCGGGCAGATCTACGCGCGCTTTGAGGCCGCCGGCCTGAAGGTTATTGCAGCGCGCATGACGCGGCTGTCGGTCAGTGAAGCAGAGGCGTTTTACGGCGTACACAAGGGCCGTCCGTTTTTTAACGACCTGGTGAAGTTCATGGTTTCTGGCCCGGTCATGGTGCAGGCTCTGGAAGGCGAGAATGCGGTCCTGAAGAACCGAGACCTGATGGGTGCTACCGATCCTAAAAAAGCCGCACCTGGAACCATCCGCGCAGACTTTGCCGACAGCATTGATGCGAACGCCGTGCACGGCTCGGACGCCGTCGGGACGGCCGCCGACGAGCTGGCGTTCTTCTTCCCCGGCATCAACATCTATTCACGGTAGTCCGGACCATGTTGGCCAATCTTCTCGAATACGACCTCGAGGGCTTGGCCGCATGGTGCGACCAGCGTGGAGAAAAGCGTTTCCGCGCCACCCAGCTATTCCGCTGGATCCACCAGAAAGGTGCCAGCAATTTCGACGCCATGTCGGATCTGGCAAAACCCTTGCGCAACAAGTTGCAGGCCGCGGCAGAACTGCGCGGCTTGCCGGTCATGTCGGAGCATCGCTCCAAGGACGGCACCATCAAGTGGCTGTTTGACGTGGGGGCCGGGGATGCAGTCGAGTCGGTGTTCATCCCGGAAGATGATCGCGGCACCCTGTGCGTCTCGTCGCAGGCAGGTTGTGCAGTTGGCTGCCGGTTCTGCGCCACCGGGCATCAGGGATTCAGCCGCAACCTGGCGACCTGGGAGATCGTGGCGCAGCTATGGTTCGCGGTGCATTTTCTGCGCCGCCACCTGGGGCGCTCCGAGCGAGTCATTTCCAACGTGGTCATGATGGGGATGGGCGAGCCGCTGCAGAATTACTCCGCCCTTGTTCCTGCACTGCGAATCATGCTTGACGACCACGCCTACGGGTTGTCTCGGCGCCGTGTCACGGTGTCCACTTCGGGGGTAGTGCCAATGATGGAACGTCTGGCGCAGGACTGCCCGGTGGCGCTGGCGGTATCGCTGCACGCTCCGGATGACACGTTGCGCGACAATCTGGTGCCTTTGAACCGGAAGTATCCGCTGGATGAGCTGCTGAAAACGTGTATCGCTTATCTCACGCATGCGCCGCGTGACTTTATTACCTTCGAATACTGCATGCTCGATGGCGTGAATGACCAGCAGTCACACGCCCGCGCCCTGGTGCAGCTGATCGCACGGCAGGGGGCGGGACTGCAGTGGTGCAAGTTCAACCTGATACCGTTCAATGCGTTTCCGGCGTCCGGTCTCAATGGAACGCCACGTGGCCAGATCACAGCCTTCGCGCGGGTCTTGCTGGACGCAGGCATCGTGACCACTGTGCGCAAGACGCGCGGTGATGACATTGACGCAGCCTGTGGTCAACTCGCAGGCGATGTGATGGACCGCACCGGTGTAGACGCGAGGATGGCTCGCCAGCGCAAGGTCCTGTTCAAGGGTGTTCCTGTGATCGCGGCTGGTTAACCTGAGAGTCGACTCATGACCGCACATGCAGCTGGCGCGTTTCGAATCTGGCGACTGTGGTCGGCCTGGTTGTTGCTTGCGTCCGCTTTTCTTGGCCTCGCGGGATGTGCGACGGACAAGGGTGGTAGCTCCCCAGGCGCACCCAGAGCCGACATCATCACGGATTCCGATGAACCGGAAGGACGCAAACGCGCGCGCATCCGGCTGGAACTGGCTGTGGGGTACTTCGAGGAAGGTCAGACCACAATCGCGCTTGATGAGCTCAAGCTGGCGCTTAACGCCGACCCGAACTTCGGTGAAGCATTCAACTTGCGTGGACTGATTTACCTGCGCCTCAATGACGTGCGGCTGGCTGAAGACAGCTTCAAGCGGGCCATGGTATTGACTCCAAACGATGCGAACGTATTGCACAATTACGGCTGGCTCCTGTGCCAGCAGAGCCGTTTTTCTGAATCGGTGCAGATGTTCGCGCGAGCGCTCGCCAATCCGTTGTACGGTGACCGACCCAAGACCTTGATGGCCCAGGGTGTCTGCCAGATCAGGGCCGGGCAGTTTGCCGATGCCGAAGCCAGCTTGACGCGTTCGTATGAACTTGATGCTGCGAATCCGATCACCGGGTACAACCTGTCGAACTTGCTCTTCCAGCGCGGCGAATCGGTACGGGCGCAGTTTTACATACGGCGCATCAATAACAGCGAACTGGCGAATGCCGAATCGCTCTGGCTTGGCATCAAGGTCGAGCGACGGTTGAACAACACCGAGGGTGCCGACCAACTCGCGACCCAGTTGCGCAAGCGTTTTACCCAATACCCCCAGGCAATGTTTCTTGTTCCGGGGGGTTTGAAATCTTTAAAAGGCCGACAGGCGTACGGGGGCTTGCACTTATAAAACAATCCCCGCCCA
>JAJAZK010000345.1 GCA_026785765.1 Rhodoferax sp.
CACGTCAAGTTACGGACTGGGTGAGACGGTCGTGCAGGGCGCGGTCAATCCCGATGAGTTCTACGTGCATAAGCCGATGTTGCGGGCTGGCAAGCGCGCCATCATCCGGAGAAGCCTGGGCTCCAAACTGTTGCAGATGCAGTTCACGACGGCACAGGAGAAGGCACAGGGTGGCCGGCTGGTCAAGACCATCGACGTTCCGACCGAACTGCGCAACCGCTACTCGCTGACGGACGCCGACGTGGAAAAGCTCGCAACCTATGCCCTGGTCATAGAACAGCACTATGGCCGCGCCATGGACATTGAGTGGGGCAAGGACGGCCAGGACGGCGAACTCTACATCTTGCAGGCGCGGCCGGAGACCGTCAAGAGCCAGGCCGCTGGCAAGCCGGAACACCGCTACAAGCTCAAGAGTCGCGGAACTGTTCTCGTGGAAGGCCGGGCGATTGGCCAGAAGATCGGCACCGGGCCGGTGCGCCTGGTGCACAACATCCTGGAGATGGACCAGGTGCAGGCGGGTGATGTGCTGGTGACGGACATGACTGACCCGAACTGGGAGCCTGTAATGAAACGCGCCTCGGCGATTGTCACCAATCGGGGCGGCCGTACCTGCCACGCGGCAATCATTGCGCGGGAACTCGGTATCCCGGCTGTCGTTGGATGCGGTGACGCCACCAGCTTGCTCAAGGACGGCGTGCTGGTCACGGTCAGTTGCGCCGAAGGGGATACCGGTTTTGTCTATGACGGACTGTTGGAGACCGAGGTGCAGGAGGTCGAGCGTGGTGCCATGCCGGACATCGGGCTCAAGGTAATGATGAATGTCGGAAATCCCCAACTGGCCTTTGACTTCTGCCAGTTGCCCAATGCCGGCGTGGGACTTGCGCGCCTGGAGTTCATTATCAACAATAACATTGGCGTGCACCCCAAGGCTATTCTGGAGTACCCGAACGTCGATGCCGACCTGAAGAAAGCGGTCGAGTCGGTGGCGCGTGGACACGCCTCGCCACGTGCGTTCTACGTCGACCGGGTGGCAGAGGGGGTGGCTACCATCGCAGCCGCATTCTGGCCAAAACCGGTCATCGTGCGGCTGTCGGATTTCAAAAGCAACGAATACCGCAAGTTGATAGGTGGCAGCCGCTACGAGCCGGAAGAAGAGAACCCGATGTTGGGGTTTCGTGGCGCTGCGCGCTTCATTAGCAGCGAGTTTGGCGAAGCTTTTGCAATGGAGTGTGAGGCGCTCTTGCGGGTGAGAAATGACATGGGGCTGGTGAATGTGCAGTTGATGGTGCCATTTGTGCGTACTCTGGAGCAAGCGCGTAAGGTCACCGATCTGCTGGCGGCGCATGGATTGCGCCGTGGCGACGGCAGCGGCGAGGCGGCGCTGCAAATCATTATGATGTGCGAGATTCCCAGCAACGCGATACTGGCCACCGAGTTCCTGCAGTATTTCGACGGGTTCTCGATCGGTTCGAACGACTTGACGCAACTGACACTCGGACTGGACCGCGACTCCGGGCTGGAGCTGCTCGCCGCCGATTTTGACGAGCGCGACCCGGCCGTCAAGGCCTTGATCCGCCAAGCCATTGGCGCCTGTCGCGCCCAGGGAAAGTACGTGGGCATTTGTGGCCAGGGTCCGAGCGACCATCTGGACTTTGCGCTGTGGTTGCGCGACGAAGGCATCCACTCGATCTCGCTCAATCCGGACTCTGTAATCGATACCTGGCGGCGGCTGGCTCTGTAGGGAAAACCCTGGAGGGGGTCTTCCCTAGGTTCGCCCTGATTGAGGCGCTCCTGCAAGAAACAGGCAAGCCTGAAAACTACAATCGGGGCGTCCGTAGAAACTGGTCCCATGCTGGCTGCCGTCACCTTAGTCAAACTGATCTGCGAGATTGCGCTGTTGGCCCTGCTCGGCCAATGGCTGCTCGGTCTTTTGGCAGGTGCCAAACGCGACACGAATCTTTTCTATCAGATCCTTCAGATCATGGGGCGGCCCTTTGTTGCGGTGGCGCGTCTGGTCACACCGAAGTTCGTAGTGGAGCGGCATGTGCCACTGGTGGCATTTCTGCTGCTGGCCTTTGTCTGGCTGGCGGTGACCATTCTGAAAATCCAGACCTGTTTGCGCATCGGCGTGGAGGCGTGCAAATGAACCGCTGGTTGACGTACCTGTTTTTAAAATTGCAGGCCATTGCCTTGCTGGTGATCGGGCAAAAGCGAGCCGCGCTGCTGCGTTTCGATGCGATGCAGTCGCTGATGCCAGGTAGCCGCTACGTTATGGCCAGCCGCGCGCATTTGCTCGGTGAATTGGGCGACAAACATGCGGCAGTGGCGGTGTTGCAGGAACTCACTGGTTTGTATCCGGAGCAGTCGGCTCACTGGTTCAACCTGGGCTACATGCTCGACGATATGGGGCGCCACCTTGAGGCCGAGCCGCCATTTCGCCGCGCGATCGAGATCGAGCCCAAGATGGACCGCGCCTGGTACGGGCTGGCCCTGGTAATGATCAAGGAGCGCCGCTTCGACGAAGCGGTGCTGGCGCTCAAGACAAACACAGAACTGCAGCCCATGAGCCCGTTCGGCTGGTACCAGCTGGCGCGGGTGCATGTAGACCGGCAACAACCCGACGAGGCGGTGAAGATCATTCGCCATCTCAACGGGTTTGAGCCCAAAGTGGCCGCCCAACTGGAGCGCGAGACCGGACTGCGTATTGCGCAGTCCTCGTGACCAGTCGAGCGGCAATTTGAAGATACACGATCCGGCTTGCAGGCCACACCCGAAAGACAGGTGGTGATCGTGAAATGCCCGCAAGGGCTTAACCGTTGGAGGTAGACAAGATGGAGTTGACCGAGAACCAGAAACGTTACTGGCGCAAGAACCTAAATATCACAGCAATCCTGCTGGCGATATGGTTTGTTGTGACGTTTGTCGTGGCCTTTTTTGCGCGCGATCTGAATTTTAATTTTTTTGGTTGGCCTTTCAGTTTCTGGATGGGTGCGCAGGGATCACTGGTGGTGTACTGCCTGATCATCTGGTTTTACGCCCGTTATATGGCCAAACTGGATATTGAGCACGGTGTGCAAGAAAGCGAGGATTGATCATGGCTGGAATGTTTGGCTCGGACAGTGATGGTGTCAGCAACGCGGCCTCCAAGGCTGCGTTCAAGCAGAACCTGAACAAGGTCTACAAGTGGTACACCGGCGGCTTCCTCGCCTTTGTGGTTGTGCTGGCGGTGCTGGAGCAGATGGGCCTGCCGCGCTCCTGGATTGGTTTCATCTTCCTTCTCGCGACGATTGGCCTATATGCCGGTATCGGCATCATGAGCCGTACCAATGATGCGGCGGAGTATTATGTCGCCGGGCGCCGGGTGCCGGCGGTATACAACGGCATGGCGACGGGTGCCGACTGGATGTCGGCCGCTTCGTTCATCGGCATGGCAGGTACGCTGTACCTGACAGGGTACGGCGGCTTGGCCTTCATCATGGGTTGGACTGGCGGATATTGCCTGGTGGCGCTGTTCCTGGCTCCCTACATGCGCAAGTTTGGCCAGTTTACGGTGCCTGACTTCCTGGGCGAAAGGTATGGCGGCAACCTGCCACGCTTCATTGGCATTGTGGCTGCGATCCTGTGCTCCTTCGTTTACGTCGTGGCACAGATCTATGGCGTGGGCCTGATCACGTCGCGCCTCACCGGCGTGGCGTTCGAACTCGGGATTTTCCTGGGTCTGGGCGGTATCCTGGTGTGTTCGTTCCTGGGTGGCATGCGTGCAGTGACCTGGACCCAGGTGGCGCAGTACATCATCCTGATCGTGGCCTATCTGATTCCAGTTGTATGGCTTTCGGTGAAGCAGACTGGTGTTCCGGTTCCGCAGGCAATCTACGGCGCGCAACTTGAAAAGGTGACTGCGCTGGAAAAGAAGTTGACCGAGGACCCGAAGGAGATCGCGGTGCGCGAAGTCTTCAAGCAGCGTTCGGCCGCCTTGGCCGAGAAGCTGAAGGACCCGGCGACTGCACTGGCTGCCGACAAGGCTGCCGCCGAGAAAAGGGTCGCCGACTTGAAGGCAGCCAACGGCGCGGCTGCGGAGATTGCAGCGGCAGAAAAAGCGCTTGCCGGCTTGCCCAAGGATGCGGCCGCGGCGAAGACTGCGTGGACCGCGGCCAAGGCCCGTGACGACGCGAAGTCGCGGCCAATCAACGGCATGCCGAAACACGCGACCAGTTACGCGGGAGACCCGAATGGGGACGCAGCGGCGCAGAAGGCGTTCGACGTGTCCCGGCGCAACTTCATGGCACTCATCTTCTGCCTGATGGTCGGCACGGCCGCGTTGCCGCACATCCTGATGCGTTATTACACAGTACCCAGCGTGAAAGAGGCGCGCGAATCGGTGAGCTGGTCGTTGTTCTTCATCTTCCTGCTGTACTTCACCGCGCCGGCATTGGCGGTGTTGGTCAAATATGAGGTGTTCACACTGGTCGTGGGCACGCCGTTTGACCAGTTACCAGCCTGGGTGGCGTCGTGGACGAAGGTGGATCCAACCCTGTTGTCGGTGGTTGACATCAACAAGGACGGCATCCTGCAGCTCAATGAGATGAGTATTGGCGGCGACATCGTGGTGTTGGCCACGCCGGAAATCGGTGGTTTGCCATACGTGATCTCCGGTTTGGTCGCTGCGGGCGGTCTGGCAGCAGCCCTGTCCACGGCGGACGGCTTGTTGTTGACTATCGCCAACGCGCTGAGCCACGACCTCTACTACAAGATGATCGACCCCAACGCCTCTACCGGTCGCCGGGTAGCCTTGTCCAAGACCTTGCTGCTGGTGGTGGCGCTGGCGGCGGCGTACGTGGCGGCGCAGAAACCGGCGGACATCCTGTTCCTGGTGTCGGCGGCGTTCTCGTTTGCGGCGGCTTCGTTCTTCCCGGCCCTCACATTGGGGATTTTCTGGAAACGTGCAACCGGCATCGCGGCGTCGCTGGGTATGGTGGCTGGTTTGGGCGTCACTGCCTACTACATGGTCACAACCCAGACCTGGCTGCGCGGCATTTTCGACATCACATCGCCGGTCGTTTTGTGGTGGGACATCCAGCCGATCTCGGCCGGGCTTTTCGGTGTTCCGGTGGGCTTCGCCGTGATCATCCTGGTCAGCCTGGTGACACCGGCGCCCAACCGCAAGATCCAGCAACTGGTGGAGTTTGTGCGTTATCCGAACCTGAAGGCCAGTTAAGGGCCTCCATGCAAGACCGGGCTGGGGCCCGCCTGTATCGGACCCACAACCCGGCGACGCGAGTCACCGGGTTTTCTTTTTGGGGCCTCGATCTCGGATACTGACAGGCCACTGGCATATAATTATGGGCTTCGCCTTGCCACACCTCACCTCGACGCTGGGGGTGGCACATTTGACCCGCTCGCCTGGCGCGCGGGTTTTCCACAAGGAGTATCAATGCGTCACTATGAAATCATTCTGATGATCCATCCGGATCAGAGCGAGCAGGTTCCTGCCATGCTTGAGCGCTACAAGGCCATGATCACCGCCGGCGGCGGCAAGGTCCACCGGGTCGAGGACTGGGGCCGGCGCCAGTTGATCTACATGATCAACAAGCTCGCCAAAGCGCACTATCTGTGCATCAATATCGAGGCCGACCAAGCCGTGATGGTCGAACTGGAGCATGCGTTCAAGTTCAACGATGCAGTGTTGCGGCATTTGACGGTTTCGCGAAAAAAGGCCGACACTGGCCCTTCTTCCATGATGCGCACTGTGGAGCGCGAGGACGCGCGCAAGGCCCAGCAAGCCGAATTCCACGGTTCGGACCGGGACCGCTAACAGCATTGCAGGAGTGGGCCCCGGCGCCAACCGTTTCGAGCTGACAGCCTGTATCGCCGAGCTGCATGCTTTGCGCTACACGCCGGCCGGAGTTCCGGCTCTGAACCTGAGACTCGAGCACGCCTCCAGCGTGGCGGAAGCGGGAGAGGAACGGCAGGTCAAGGCAGTCTTGCGAGCCGTCGCACTCGGAGCCACGGCTGAGCGGCTTGCACTGCAGCCCATCGGCAGTTGCTGGAGATTCACCGGATTTCTGGCAACGGCCCGCAACAGCAAACAGATTCAACTGCATATACAAGACATCACCAGCGACCCTTAAGTTTTTCAGGAAATCACCATGCCATCACCAAAACGTTTCAACAAAGACAAACGCCCGAAGCGGCCGGCGCAGAACCTGCTGTTCAAGCGCAAGCGCTTTTGCCGCTTTACCGTGACCGGCGTCACGGAAATTGATTACAAGGACATCGATACCTTGCGCGACTTCATCGCCGAGAACGGCAAAATCATCCCGGCGCGTCTGACCGGCACCCGTGCCATCTTCCAGCGCCAACTCAATACCGCGATCAAACGCGCGCGCTTCCTGGCAATGTTGCCGTACAGCGACCAGCATCGCATCTAAGGGGATACCACTATGCAAGTCATTCTGCTCGACAAGGTGGTGAACCTTGGAAATCTGGGCGAAATCGTCAAGGTCAAAGACGGCTACGCGCGCAACTTCCTGATCCCCTCCGGCCGTGCCCGTCGTGCAACGGCGGCGGCGAAGCAGGAGTTCGAGGTCAAACGCGCTGAGCTCGAAAAAGCCGCCGCCGCAAAACTGGCCGAATCCCAGGCCCTGGCCGAGAAGCTGGCCGGCACAACCTGCAAGCTGACGCAAAAGGCGGGTGTGGATGGCCGATTGTTCGGATCGGTCACCAATTCTGACATCGCAGAGGAACTGACGAAACTGGGTTACAAGGTTGCCAAGGCGCAGGTTCGCATGCCGGCCGGGCCGATCAAACTGGTGGGTGACAGCAAGGTCAGCGTGGCCCTGCATACTGACGTGGTGGTCGAGATCACCGTGTCGGTTTACGGCGAAACTGCCTGATCTTTTTCGGCGGCGCCCATGCTCCGCTGGTCCAGAAACCACCCGGGTGCCAAGCTCAGGTGGTTTTGTTTTTTGACTGCTGGCTTGTCCAACGCTTTGCACAGCTTGCGCACAGCTTGAGCGCTGCTTAGTCCCAGCTTTCCACTCGACGCGGACCCCGCTGCGGCGTAGCATCGACAGCTTCCAGGAAATCACCATGTCCGCCGTACTTTCTGCCGTAGATGACTACGGCCATGACCGCCAAGTCGCACAGCTGCGCATTCCGCCCCATTCCATCGAGGCTGAGTCGAGTGTTCTGGGCGGGCTTTTGCTGGACAACGGGGCCTGGGACCGCGTGTCGGACCTGCTGAGCGACTCTGACTTCTACCGCTATGAACATCGCCTGGTGTATGGCGCGATCGGCAATCTGATCAACGCTTCCAGGCCGGCCGACGTGATTACGGTTTTCGAGCAACTGCAAAGCCTGGGCAAGGCAGAAGAGGTGGGTGGCCTTTCCTACCTCAATTCGTTGGCACAGTATGTTCCCAGTGCCGGCAATATCCGGCGTTATGCAGAGATCGTCCGGGAGCGCTCGATTCTGCGTAAGCTGGTCAGCGCCAGCGACGAAATCGCCACCAACGCGTTTAATCCGCAGGGCCGTCCGGTGGCGGACATCGTCGACGAAGCCGAGCAGAAGATATTCAACATCGGCGAGCAGGGCTCGCGCATGAAGCAGGGCTTTCAGGGGATGGACACACTGGTCGTGCAATTGCTCGACCGGGTCCAGGAGATGGCCGACAACCCGAACGACGTGACCGGGGTGCCGACCGGCTTTTACGATCTGGACCGCTTGACTGCTGGTTTCCAGGCCGGTGACCTGATCGTGCTGGCGGCCCGGCCGTCAATGGGCAAAACTGCGCTGGCGATCAATATTGCCGAGCACGTGGCTCTCAACGAGGGCTTGCCTGTGGCCGTATTCTCGATGGAAATGGGCGCAGCCCAACTGGCAGTGCGCATCGTCGGGTCGATCGGCCGGATCGACCAGAGCCATCTGCGCACCGGAAAACTCACCGACGAAGAGTGGCCCCGACTGACCGAGGCAATCGAGAAGTTGCGCAACATCTCGCTGCATATTGATGAGAGCGCCGGACTCACATCGAGCCAACTGCGCGCGAACGCGCGTCGGTTGGCGCGCCAGTGCGGGCAACTCGGACTGATCGTGGTGGACTATTTGCAGCTAATGAGCGGCTCGAGTTCTTCCGACGAGAACCGGGCTACCGAACTCGGCGAGATATCGCGCGGTCTGAAGATGCTGGCGAAGGAGTTGAAGTGCCCGGTGATCGCCTTGTCGCAGCTCAACCGCAGCGTCGAGACGCGTCCTGACAAACGCCCCATGATGAGCGACTTGCGCGAGTCGGGTGCAATCGAGCAGGATGCCGACATCATCATGTTCATCTACCGTGATGAGTACTACACCAAGGACGCCTGCAAGGAGCCTGGCGTGGCGGAGGTCATCATCGCCAAGCAGCGCAATGGTCCTACCGGTATGGTGAAACTGGCCTTCCTCAAACCCATTACGAAGTTTGAAAGCCTGGCCAGCGGGAGCAACGGCGACTTCTGACGCCGCTGACGGTATTTTTTACAGAACCTCGCTGGCGAAATCGGCCAGCCGGGAGCGTTCGCCGCGTGCCAGCGTGATGTGGCCCCCGTGCGGCCAGCCCTTGAACTTGTCAACCGCAAAGGTCAGGCCGGACGAACCCTCGGTGAGATAGGGAGTGTCGATTTGCGCCAAGTTCCCCATGCAGATGATCTTGGTGCCGGGTCCGGCCCGTGTTACCAGGGTCTTCATCTGTTTGGGAGTCAGGTTCTGCGCCTCGTCGATGATGACGTACTTGTTCAGGAAGGTTCGTCCGCGCATAAAGTTCATGCTCTTGATCTTGATGCGGCTGCGGATCAGTTCGCTGGTCGCAGCGCGGCCCCATTCGCCGGCGCTGGTATCGGTCTTTCCCAGCACCTCAAGGTTATCGTCCAGCGCGCCCATCCAAGGCCCCATCTTTTCTTCTTCGGTGCCAGGCAGAAAACCGATATCCTCGCCCACGCTGACGGTGGCACGGGTGACGATGATCTCGGAGTAACGGCGGTCGTCAAGGACCTGGGTCAGGCCCGCTGCCAGCGCCATCAAGGTCTTGCCACTGCCCGCAGTACCCGTGAGCGTGACGAAATCGACCTCCGGGTCCATCAGCAGGTTCATCGCGAAGTTCTGCTCGCGGTTGCGGGTGGTCACGCCCCAAACCGCGTTTTTCAGGTGGTTGAAATCCTTCAAGGTCTTGAACACCGCAGTTGTGCCACGGATCTCGGTCACACGCGCATACAGGCTGGGCTCACCGGGCGACTCGAAAAAGACGAACTGGTTGATCAGCAGGCTCGGCACGACCGGGCCAGCGACACGATAAAAAGTATGCGCCCCCTGTTGCCAGCTTTCGACGGTTTGTCCATGGGTGGCCCAGAAGTCGCCCGGCAGCGCCAGCGACCCAGCGTACAGCAGGTCACCATCGTCGAGCGTCTTGTCATTCTGGTAGTCGTCAGTGGCCAGACCGAGGGCGCGGGCCTTGACCCGCATATTGATGTCCTTGGACACCAGAACCACCTCGCGGCTGGCAGTGCTGGCAGCCTTGCCATTTTGCTGGCGCAAAGCCGCCACAACCCCCAGAATCTGGTTGTCGGCTTTGCCTGGCGGCAGGCTCAACGGCAAGGCGTAATCCAGGACCTGGGTCTGGAAGAATAACTTGCCACCGGCCTCGCGGTGCCCGGTGCTGTCAAGCCGCAGGCCGTTGCCGATGTCCGTTATATGTGCCGCCGCCAACGCGTCCAGTGAGCGACTGGTCTGGCGTGCGTTGCGCGCGACCTCGGTCATACCTTTCTTGTGGCCATCGAGTTCCTCGAGCACGATCATGGGCAGGAATATGTCGTGTTCTTCGAACCGGAAAAGGCACATCGGGTCATGCAGCAGCACATTCGTGTCGAGCACAAACAACTTCGCAACGCCGCTGCGAGTGCTCTTCTTGGGCCTTGGCGGTACCACTGTCTGCGCGGTCGCTGCCAGCGCGGACGGCGCTTGGGGCTGGGACTTGCGGACCGTGCCTCTTGCCGTCGCCGGGACGGTGACCGATGCGGCCGCCGGGATGGCGACGTCGCGATAAGGCTGCGCCTGGCCTGAGGCGCCATTGCCAACGCCCGCTTCGAAGGCGGTGGCTTCCCGCGGCCGGGGGGGGGAGTCGACTTTGCGCGGCTTGGCGGCCGCGCGCGATGGCGCGTCGTAGCTGTCCCTGGAGAGCAGTGCAGCACGTTTGGCGGGAGCGGGAGGCAGGGGCATGGTCCGAATGGCTCAGTGAGAGTAGTAATGGGACGCCAGGGTCGGGCGCCGACAGGGATGGCTGGAAAACGAAAAAGCCGCCTGGGACCAAGGCGGCTTGTCTGGAGTAAGGCTTGCTGCGGTCAGCGGCATGAATTCAATTATGCACGAGCACCCGGTTTTGTCTCGACGCCGTTTATGCGGCTTTCTTCAGGGCCTTGACGGCTTTGAGCACGTCGTCCACATGGCCTGGGACCTTGAGCCCGCGCCATTCTTCCTTGAGCATGCCGTCCGCACCAATCAGAAACGTGCTGCGCTCAATACCCTTGACCTTCTTGCCATACATGATCTTGTTCTTCACGACACCGAACATGTGGCACATTTTCTCTTCGGTGTCGGCGATGAGTTCGAAGGGCAACTCGAGCTTCTGCTTGAAGTCATCGTGTGACTTCATGTTGTCGCGAGACACACCGAACACGGTGGCGCCAGCCTTGACGAAATCCTTGGACTTGTCACGGAACTGCATGGCCTCAGTGGTACATCCGGGCGTGTTGTCTTTCGGATAGAAGTACAACACCATGGTTTTTCCCAGATGGGTGGTGTTGGACACCTTGACTCCACTGGTGGCATTGGCTTCGAATTCAGGCAGGGGTTTGTTGACAACTATCGCCATAAGTGTTTTGAGTCTCGCGTGCAGAATGTGTCAGGGCTTGGCCGAAGAGTTGCAGGCATTTGCTGCCCGGAGCTGACGACCGCAACCGGTTATTTTAGCCGCAAACACAGCTCAAACGCCCTGTTTGGCCAAGTCTTCGATTAGAAACGCGGCCACTACCTTGCGCCCTTCCCCAGCGAGGATGTTGTAGGTTCTGCAAGCGGCCTGCGTGTCCATGGTCTCGACTCCGATGCGCCGTTGCATCAGAGCGCTCAACCATGCCGGTTGTGCAAAACGGATGCGGGTTCCGCTGCCAAACAACACCAGTTCGGCGTCCAATTCGGCCAGACGCGCAAAGTGCGCGGCGCCGAGTTCCGCAAAACTGCGGCAGTTCCAGTCAAAGCGGTCGCCACCGGAACTGATTACCAGGCTGTGCGCATAGCGCTCCCCGTCGATGGCGACCCAGCCTGGGCCATAGGCAGAAACAGACTGGACGGCGGATTTGTCAGGCTGGAGTTTCATTCGATTTGGCGGTGGGGAACTGTGGTCAAATTATAGGTTTGCTGTGTGTGACGC